>DRHN01000281.1 GCA_011049595.1 Spirochaetota bacterium
CTTACCTCGAGGAATATGCAGAGATCTTTAAACTGGATATGGATAAAATATTGAACCGGCCGTTTTATGTAATCAGAAGGGCAGGGCAAAGACCCTATGGAAACCTCTATGTGCCCTCAAGCAAGATCAAAAGGGATTTCAAGCCGGTTCATAGGAACCGAATACCTCCATGCGCTCATGCCTGCCCCGTGGGTATTCCCAACCCGGTCATTATCAGATATCTCAAGGAGGGAAAAATTGAGGAAGCCTTTGAACTATTAGATGACTATACCCCTTTCAGATTTTCCTGCTGCGGGATGGTTTGCCCGGGATTATGCAGGGCTGCCTGTACGCGCAGCAATCTCTCCGGACCGGTCCGGATCGATGAGATTTCAAAACAGTACCACCCCACGGGGAGGGTCAGTTTACTTGAAGGAACTAAGATGGAACGCGTCTGCATTATAGGTGCGGGCCCGTCAGGCTTGTCCGCGGCGTGGCATCTTGCAAGGTACGGTTATAAAGTAGATGTATATGAAAAGGATGAGGATATCGGCGGAAAGCTCACTTACAATATACCTGATGATCGTCTCAGTGCCCGGGATGTGTCAAAAGACCTGGAGCGTATCAGATCTCTCGGAATAAGTTTTATAACAGGAACCGGAATAGATAAAAACCTTTTCAGCGAGCTTAAGGGCATGATAACCGGCAAGCGGTCCCTGATAACCGGCAAGCGGTTCCGGTACTCTGCATTGATCATTGCTGCAGGAGCACAAAAACCGAGGACACTCGGGTTTACAGGCGAGGACAGGGCAGTGTCTTCATTTCAATTTTTAAGGTCTTCCAAGATGGGGGAAAAGGAATGGGACCTCACAGGCAAATCTGTGGTTATACTGGGGGCGGGAAATGTGGCTATGGATGCCGCATGTGAGTGCTATCGATTTTCGGCGGGCAGCGTAACAGCTGTGGATGTACAAAAACCGGCCGCTTTCGGGAGGGAGCTTGAAAAGGCTGTCGCACTGGGAACAAAAATTGTATTTCCACGGTTCATTGAGAAGTATGAAAAAGGGAAAGTGTATTTTAAAAACGGTGGGAAGTTGAACGCGGATCTTCTGATTGAAGCAGTCGGGGAGATACCGGAGCTGGATTTTGTGGGTGAAAAACTTATTTATGACAAAGAAAATTTTACTACGAATGTGCCGGGTGTATATGTAATAGGTGATGTTGTGGCACCCGGGCTCGTGACCCATTCTATCGGGATGGGTCGGCGTGTAGCAAAATATCTGCACAGCATCTTTCAGGGGGTCCCGATAGTTGAAGAACCTGCCGGCCAACAGGCAGAAGTCGTCGATAAAAAGAAAGTCAATATTATGTATTTTCAGGAAAACGATATTTTTGATAACGATCTCGACGATTGTTTTTCATGCGGCACATGCATACAATGTGACATATGTGTGGAAAACTGCCCGAGGGGAGTTATCAAAAGGATAGGTGACAGCTTTCACATAGACCTTGAGATGTGTACCGGATGCGGGGTATGTGACGCTGTCTGCCCGAGAGGCGCTATCACGATGGAGCCGACCTAATTGAACTGTTTCACTGTGACTAACAAATATTGAGGGGGCTTCCTTTGAAAGGTCAGGAACTGCGAAGAAATTTGATCGTCAACCTTATCAAAAGTGAGGGGATCCATAATCAGTGCGAATTAAAACAAAAGCTGCAGGCTGCAGGTATAGAA
The DNA here is from genome assembly GCA_011049595.1 of Spirochaetota bacterium. Lineage (GTDB taxonomy): Bacteria > Spirochaetota > B62-G9 > B62-G9 > DRHN01 > DRHN01. Next base: position 1,715 of record DRHN01000281.1, read on the forward strand.
GTGACCCAGGCCACACTGTCAAGGGACCTTAAAGCTCTCGGGGTAGGACGCGGGTTTGATACAAAAGAGGGATATATTTACACTTTATCATCCGGCTCTGCCCCTGTTGACAGTGGGCCCGTGCCGGTTACGCAGGAAGATCTGTTAAAAGGGATAAAGGGTATTCAGTTTTCAGGAAACATGGCAGTAATAAAAACAAAGCTCGGCCACGCGACAGGAGTTGCCTTTGAGATAGACCAGCTGAAAATCCCGGATGTATTGGGGACCATAGGAGGGGACGATACCCTCCTTGTCATTTTCAAAGAAGATGCTGATCATGGTTCTTTCCTGAGATTGTTATGAAAAACCCTGCCCTCATAGAACAGGCAGGTATTTTTCAATTTCATAACGGCTGACATGGATCCTGTAGTTGTCCCACTCTATTTTTTTATTTTCTATAAATTTTTCGAAGATATGGTCTCCCAGAGCATCCCGGACAAGCTGGCTCTTTTCAGTTTCCATTATTGCTTCACCGAGGTTTCCGGGAAGAGAATCAATACCCCGGTCACGCCTTTCATTTTCACTCATCTTAAAAATATCTTCTTCAATCGGCTCGCCCAGCTCGTATCCTTCCTCTATCCCTTTCAGGCCGGCAGCGAGCATGACGGAAAAGGCGAGATACGGGTTGCAGGCGGGGTCCGGACACCGAAACTCCGCTCGCGTCGCTTTTGGTTTTTTCGGTTTGTACATGGGAACCCGGACAAGGGCCGAGCGGTTGCGCCTTGCCCATGAAACATACACGGGAGCTTCGTAGCCGGGAACAAGCCTCTTGTAGGAGTTGACCCACTGTGCAATGACAAGGCATATTTCCCTGGCGTGCCTGACAAGACCGGCAATGTAAGATTTGCCGATTTTGGACAGGTGGTATTTGTCATCGGGGTTAAAAAAAGTGTTTTCAGAACCGCGGAACAGCGATTGATGTGTGTGCATCCCGCTCCCGTTCTCACCGAAAAGAGGTTTCGGCATAAACGACGCGAACACACCGTTTTTAATGGCGATCTCCTTTACGGTCAGCCTGTAAGTCATGGCAGCGTCGGCCATGGAAAGCGCTTCATCATAACGGAGATCTATTTCGTGCTGACTGGGAGCCACCTCATGATGGCTGAATTCGACTTTGATGCCCATTTTTTCAAGCGCGAGCACCGTATCGGTCCTCAGTGGACTGGCCACGTCGTGAGGTGTCAGGTCAAAATAACCGCCCGCATCGAGGGCCATGGGCTCTGCCTTCGCATCTTTGAAGTAGAAATATTCCAGTTCCGGACCAACATAAAAATCATAACCCATGTCTTTCGCTTTTCTAAGGTTTTCTTTTAAAGCCTGTCGCGGGTCCCCCGCATAGGGGGTGCCGTCAGGCTCCTGAATATCACAGAACATTCGGGCGATCTTAGGCTCTTTATCAACGCTGAATGGAAGCAGGGTGTAGGTTGAAGGGTCAGGTTTTGCGATCATGTCGCTTTCTTCGATCCGCGCGTAGCCTTCAACTGAAGACCCGTCAAATCCCATGCCTTCAGAAAGTGCCTCGTCGAGCTCATCAGGTGAGATTTCAAAACTTTTCAGAAAGCCAAGAACATCTGTGAACCAGAGACGGATAAAATCTACATTTTGTTCTTTGATCATTTTCAATACTGCTTCTTTATCTTCTTTGTTCATCCGGGATTTCCTCCATATAGTTATTTTATTGTTTTGTGTATTTAATGTAAGATAGCAATAAATGTGCCATACATGGAAAAAATTTGTAAATTGTTGGTATATGAGGATTTAATTATGTTTTAAACAAAGGAAACAAATATCTGCAGTAAAAAAACCTTACATAATTGTAGGATATTTACCCGAAAACTACATTTATGTGGGATAATTTTTGTTCAGTGTGCTGCCCGCGTTTTAAATGGCATCGTACAATGTGGTCTGGTAGGACATAAAGGGCATGTCACCGATCACGAGGGTTTCCGGCGCTCCCCTTCTCATCGCCTTGCAATAAATGATACACTCTTCCATGGTAACCGGGATGGTGCTGTCGTAGCCGTACACCACCATGCCGAGTGACATCCCCCACGAGGATCATATCGATTCCCGCCTTCCCGGCGAAACGGGCGATTGAAAAATCGTAGGCCGTGATCCACGTGACCTTTTTCCCGGCCTTCTTCATCTCCACGAAATCGAACCGCGCCTTTTTGGCCATGGGCCCTACCCTCCGAATAAAATATTTACCACTAAATGAAATCTTTCCGGGTATTTGGAAATATTATCAATCCATATAATACCCTCCATTTATATTAATAGTTTCACCAGTAATAAAGGAGGATTCATCTGAAGCCAAAAACATCATTAAATATGACATGTCCTGCACGGTTCCAAGTCTTTTAAGAGGTATTTTTTCAGCAACACTCCTTTTCTTTTCCTCATCCCAGTAACGCATAAGTTTTGTCAACACTGCATGGGGAGCAATGGCATTTACAGTGATCCCCCAGGGGCCTAATGCTCTTGCCGCTGATCGTGTTAATGAAATAACCGCACCTTTTGAAGCTCCGTAAACAAAAATAGTTGAGTTATCTCCTCTTTTGCCTGTAATGGAAGAGACATTCACTATTCTACCGTATCTTGCGGATTTCATAATAGGAGTTACGGCTCTTATAGCGTAAAGCACGCCTTTAACGTTAATATCAAGCGTTTTATCAATTAATTCATCACTGGTTTCTTCAATAGCGCCGGGTATCAGCAGGCCCGCATTGTTTATTAAAATATCAATTTTACCGAAACTCTTTACAGTCAGCTCAATCATTGTATCTACCTGTTTTCTTGATGTAACATCACACAGAATTGATAAACATTCTCCACCTGCACTTTCAATTTCATTTTTTACTTCATCAAGGAGCTCAGGTATTATATCTGATATTACAACTCTGGCACCCTCAGCCGCTAAATCCAGGGACACCTGCTTTCCCATTCCCTGACCGGCGCCGGTAACTCCTGCCACCTTATCTATAAACCGTTTTACTATCCTGGCGCCCATCCTGACTTCCTACCCCCTTTTATTGTATTTGATTGGTCATGCAGCTTTTCAATTTTGATGTTGTGCTTGATTTTGTGTTTAAGAAAAAAATAATCCCCCTCAGTAAGCCATGAAGAACATCCGCACAATAATAAATATGCTACCCGTAATGGAACATTCTGTCAAGAATAAATTAATATGAAGTTTCCAGGTAGAAAAAGATGTAAGGCTTAGACCTCGGCTCGTATGATAACCTAAACCGGCCACCTCGGTGAGACATATTGTTTTCGGTGCACTCACAAGATTTCTAATAGGATACTCTGAAAAATACAATTATCCCCCATAGGCATGCTTCCCGCGGGCCACAAAAAAATGGCTGCACACGGGGTCCAGCCATAAGGAGGCCGGAGCCTATGCGTGAAAACGCCGGGGGTCGATCCCGAGTTTTCGGACCCTCAAACTGATGACCCTTTCGGTCAGCCCCAGGGCCCGGGCAGCCTTTGCCATGTTCCCCCGGGAAGATTTAAGGGCCTCCTGAATAATTTCCCGCTCCAGGTTTTCAACAGCTGCCTTGAGAGTGCTTTTCTGTGTTGTACCGCTTGCTTCAGCGGTTTGAAGGGAGGGAGGGAGATGGTGCCCGTGGATTACGTCATCATTGCTCAGCAGCACCGCCCTTTCAATACAGTTTTCAAGCTCCCGGACATTCCCCGGCCAGTGGTACGCCATCATCATGTCGATTGCCGGGGTTGAAATCCGCCTAATATTTTTGTTGTTCGCGCTGCTGTATTTTTCAACAAAATGGTCGGCAAGCAGCAGGATGTCGGCTTTACGGTTTTTAAGATGGGGAAGATGTATCGGGAAGACATTCAGCCGGTAATAAAGGTCCTGCCTGAATTCGTTTTTGCGGATAAGGTCTTCCAGGTCCCTGTTCGTGGCAGTTATTATTCGGACATTGGTTTTTATCGTACTCGTCCCCCCGACACGCTCGAACTCTTTTTCCTGGAGAACACGCAACAGCCTGATCTGGGTAGCGGGTGTAAGGTCGCCTATCTCATCCAGAAAGATTGTCCCCCCGTGGGCCAGCTCGAAGCGACCTTTTCTCATCGAAACAGCGCCGGTAAATGCCCCCTTCTCGTGACCGAAGAGCTCGCTTTCGATCACGGTTTCGGGCAGGGCCGCGCAATTGACCTTTATGAACGGCTTTGACGCCCTGAGGCTGTTGTAGTGGATCGCGTGGGCTACCATTTCCTTTCCTGTTCCGTTTTCGCCGAGGATGAGCACTGTTGTGTCGCTTTTGTAGACCTGATCGATGAGATTGTACACCTCCCGCATGGCCTTTGAGTTTCCGATCAGGTTTGTGGGATTGAACCTGTTTTTCAGTTCATCGTGGAGCCTTGTGTTTTCTTCAAGCAATCTCTGCTTCTCCTCCTGGACTGACTGTCTCAACCGCACAGCCTGGGAAAGAAGCGACGCGACAATAGAAAGAAGACGGACATAATCCTCCAGGGAGGTTTTTTCGGAAAAAGGTATGTCCGCGCTGAGAGTTCCGATCACCTTGTTGCCCAGCTTGACAGGCACGCATATAAATGACAGGTCTTTCCAATTCGCGCCTTTTCGGGCCCCGGTTTTGTCGAGAAATAACGGCTCCTCGGATATTCTCGGAACTACTGCGGGTTTGCCTGTCTGGACAACTTTGCCGGTAATACCTTCACCAAGCCTGTACCTTCCTTTTATCTTCTGGTCCGTTGAAAGCCCGTCTGCCGATTCGATAGATATCTCACCGGTTTCCCTGTTTAAAAGCGCAATCGCCCCCCGCTCGATATCCGTATTCTCCGAAAGGGCTTTCAGGACGGGGCCCACAACATCACGAAGATCGATGCTGGAATCAAGTATCCGGGTAATCCTGAACAAAAGGGAAAGCTCTTTTATCTCATTCTTGATTTTGGTGTCAGGTTCAATGAAATCCATTTGAAGTAACGCCTGCCTTATTATATTAATTTATTCACATGTTGTGGTAATTACCAGTTTTTTGAATAAAAACATAAACGAAAATTTAATATTGATGAGGTCAGAAAAAAGCAAGCTCACATTCATCATTTTGGTTGACATCCCGGGCAATCGGGGTATATTTTTAAATGAAACCATTTTAGTATCATTTTGGAGCTGTAAGGTGCGTCTGCTCACACAGAATACAGACTATGCTATAAGGGCTCTGTGTTACATGGCGGAAAAAAACGGGGAAATTATATCCGCGGCTGAATTATCGGATGAATTGCAGATCTCCTGGTCCCTGATAAGGAAGATACTTCAGGAGCTCAACAAAAAGCGAATCGTTAGCTCTTACAAGGGGAAAGGGGGAGGGTTCATGATGGAGGCCGACCCGCAGGCGATTTTTATCCTGGAATTGATGAAGATGTTTCAGGGGCCTTTCATGTTTAACCGATGCGTGGTGAATAGTGAAAGCTGCTCGAACATAAGGAAATGCATGCTTAGAAAAAAGATATCCGACATCGAAGAATATGTAACTTCAGAATTAAAGTCGGTTACGATCGGGTCGCTTGTATCCGGGGGAACCCCTGAAAAGGCGGCGGAGGGATTTTAAAAAATTGAGGGGGGAATATAACAATGCATACTATATGTCCGGGAGCTAAAATCATAAGACAGCCGAAACCCGAAATGTTCGACTGTCCGAAATGCGGTACGGAGGTAGAGATCTGGACCGACGAGGTCAAAGGCAGCTGCCCGAAATGTAAAACCGTAGTGATGCGCTACCAGGACCAGAGCTGCCTCGAGTGGTGCAAACTGGCAAAAAATTGTGTGGGGGAGCGGGCTTACAACAACTTTATGAAAAACCGCTCACAGACAATAAAGGAAAAACTGCTCGAAGATATTTCCCTTCTATTCGGTGAAGACAAAAAGCGGATCGATCACGCAAAAAAAGTAACCGAATACATACAGGAACTGCTTGAAAAGGAAGAGGGGGACTATCATATTCTGATGCCTGCCGGTATACTCCATGATATAGGGATAAAAGTGGCCCAAGAGAAGTACGGATCGGCTGCAGGCGACCTGCAGGAAAAGGAAGGGCCAGGAGTTGCAAGGAAATTACTTCTCCGTCTCGGTATGGGCCTGGAGTTTATCGATGAAATTTGCGAGATCATAGCTCACCACCACACGCCCGGAATAATCAACACAAATAATTTTAAAATCCTCTATGATTCCGACTGTCTGGTCAATCTCCAGGAAGAGGGTGATACCGGAGATAAGGAAAAGCTCCGGAAAACGATAGACAGGACGTTTCTGACACCGGCAGGTAAAGAAATTGCCGAAAAAATATTTTTTAGCTGAAGCGGGTTGGGCTTCTGATGCATTTTATAAACCGAAAGGTCAACAGACAATACACTCCCTGTTATAGTAATCGGTAACTCACCTAATTAGTTCTTGGTGCCACGCCGTGTAGATCACGGCGTGGCGCCAAGAACGAATTCGTTTGTCAACGACCATCAACAGATGAAATACAAATTTACAGTAAAAATGATTATATTATTTACTAAACCAAATCCATAGCAGCGGTTCGGGGACGGGAAGAACAGTGAGTAATGAAAGCTATGACGTTATAGTTGTCGGGGCCGGTCACGCGGGATGTGAAGCGGCGCAGGCATGCGCGAGGATGGGCGCGCATACACTGTTGATAACGATCAATATGGACACGGTGGCCCAAATGTCCTGCAACCCGGCTATCGGGGGTCTTGCAAAAGGGCAGCTTGTAAGGGAGATTGACGCTCTCGGCGGTCAAATGGCAAGGGTAATTGACAGACACGGTATTCAGTTCCGTATGCTCAACACCAACAAAGGCCCGGCTGTACAGGCCCTGAGAGCTCAGGCGGATAAAAAAGGATATCAGTTTGAAATGAAGCACAATGTGGAGCTTCAGCCCGGTATCGCGCTCAAACAGGATACCGTGAGTGATGTGCTCACGGACGGGAAAAAGGTCTGCGGGGTAAAAACCCGCAGAAACAACATATATAACGCGAAATGTGTGATCCTGACGACAGGTACATTCCTGAGGGGGCTTATTCATATTGGCAGGTTTACGGAACACGCCGGAAGGATCGGCGAACTGTCTTCAGAAGAGTTGAGCCTGAACCTGATCAGGCTGGGGTTCGGAGTGGGGAGATTTAAAACAGGTACGCCTGCCAGGGTCAACAGAAAAAGTATAGACTTTGAAGCGTTGATAAAACAGGAGGGCGATGAAAATCCTGTCCCGTTTTCTTTTTCAACTGAAAGGTTGGAAAACAGGGCTGTCCCCTGTTATATTGCCTACACAAACCCCGCCACCCACAGGATTATCCGGGACAATATTCACTCGGCCCCTCTTTATTCGGGACAGATCAAAGGGGTCGGCCCGCGTTACTGCCCGTCCATTGAAGACAAGGTCGTGCGTTTTTCAGAAAAGGAAAAGCATCAAATATTTGTCGAACCCGAGGGATTGAACACCGAGGAAATGTATCTCAACGGAGTTTCATCCAGTTTGCCCGAGGGAATACAGAGAAAATTTTTAAGAACGATCAAGGGCTTTGAAGAAATTGAAATAATGAAACCGGGCTACGCCGTGGAGTATGATTATGTCCACCCGACCCAACTGAAGGCAACCCTCGAGACAAAAAAAATAGAGGGGCTTTATTTTGCAGGTCAGATCAACGGGACCAGCGGGTATGAGGAAGCTGCGGCACAGGGTTTGATGGCAGGGATAAACTCGGTGTGTGCTCAGAGATTTGAGTCTCCGCTGATCCTTGACAGATCTGAAGCTTATATCGGTGTCCTTGTTGATGACCTGATCACAAAAGGGACAAAAGAGCCGTACAGGCTCTTTACTTCGAGCGCGGAGTACAGGCTCAACCTTCGGCATGACAACGCTGATCTGCGGTTGTCGGAATACGGCCACAGGGTAGGCCTGTTAAACGACACTGATTACGCGAACGCAAAGGAAAGAAAGCGGATGTTCAACGAGCTGCTGGAAAAACTGAAAGAGAAAAAACTGAAACAGAAGACCTATTATGACATGCTGCGTCAGAAAGACGTAACTATCCGGGATCTTGCGAAAACCGATAACGAGCTCGGTAAATATCATTCATCTGTACAGAGATCGGCAGAGATCGAGATCAAATACTCGGGCTACATTGTCAGACAGAACCGGAAGATCGAGCAGTTCAAAAAAATGGAAAAAACCAGCATCCCCGGCAGTATCGACTACAGCCGGATAGCAGGGATCTCAACCGAAGCAAAAGAAAAGCTCAATTGCATACGGCCTGCGTCGCTTGGGCAGGCCTCGCGGGTATCCGGTGTAAGACCCGCGGATATTACAAATCTAATGTACTATATCCGAAAGGTATTTCCTGACACTGCTAAAGGGGCCTGAAATGCGTTCTCTTCAGAACAGCGGCAGAGATCTTCTGACAGAAGGTTTGACCGTGCTGAGGATAGAGACGACCGAAAAAGTTTTGGACTCACTTTTACTCTTTATAGAAGAGCTTGTCCTCTGGAACCGCAAGACCAATCTTATCGGGACATCCGACGAGACAGAAATCATAACGCGACACATCCTCGATTCACTAACAGTATATCCATTATTAAAAGACAGAAAAGGGTCGATACTTGATATAGGTGCGGGGGCCGGTTTTCCCTCAATTCCGCTCGCCATAGTTGATGAAACCCTTTCGATCTGCGCGGTCGAAAGGAGGCGAAAAAGAGCATCTTTTTTGAGAAATGCGGTTTTGCTTCTTGGTACAGGTAATCTGACTGTGCTTGAATGTGATGCTCGGGATGTCAAGGGCCGGTTTGAAATAATAATGGCCAGAGGAGTAGGCGAGCTGGCTCTCCTGTACGAACTATCAAAACGGCTTTTAAAGGAGAGATCGATGATAATCGCTTTCAAAGGAAAAATAACCGAGATCGAGAAAGAAGTGTCACGGCTTAAAGGGAAACAGGCCGAAAATGAGGATTATAATCTTCATATTCATAAAGTGAAAATCCCCAGTCTTGAAGAAGAGGAAAGGAACATAGTGATCATAGAAACCAGATAAAGAACCCGGGTACCCTGCTTAACTGCAAGCATCCACATCTCAGATCAATATTGACAAAGATAAATTTATATTATAACCTTGAGATTGACAGGTGTAATATAGATTTTTTTCCTTACACCCTCAGGTATGGCTGTCCCGCAACTAATTGTGAAAGAAGGGCACGGTGAAGAGCTTAAAAGAAATTGAAATGAGGTCATGCCTCTCTCTTGAAGACCTGGTGAAACTGGAAGATTTTATCCACAGCACAGGGTACATGACACCCGAAAAGGCCAGAAAAGAGGTTGAATGGTTTACGGTGGAGCTGGGTATCGATGAGTACTATTTTAAAACCACGAGCATCGATGACATAGCCAGAAATCTAATTGCCATCAGCGCCTCGGAGCTTATTTCCAGGTACGGCGGCGAGGGGATGGGGATACAGATCATAAACGAGCGTCCTGACAGGGCGGTTTACATCGTGGAGGACGATTCAAGCAAAACAGAAGAAATAGAGAAGAGAATTGAAAAAAAATACTCGATGTTCAGGCTTGAAAGCTACAGGACAAAAAAGAAGACCCATAACCAATTTTTACGGCTGTACATTGTTACGAAGCCCAGGTTTAGCAAAAAAAAATCGCACACTTTCGAAGATAACATAAACAGGGCCTTTGTTGATCAATCCGCCCCGGATACGATCGCGCGTTACAAAAAAGCGTGGGAATCAATGGAGAAAAGCGAGTCGCCTTACATCTCCACTTCAGACAAACAGGAGTCAGGTGAGACCAGGGTAATGGTGGGTATTCACAGCGAATCAGCCAGACAGTTCCTCAATTATTTTTCGCACCTGATAAATAATTACAGCATATTTTCCAACAGAAAATACAGGGAGCCCTTTAAGGACGGGAAAAGAGTGTACACGTTCTATTTCAATAAGATAGAAGCTGAAACGGTCAAGAAGTTTTCAGGTAACCTCAATGCTGTCGTGATGCTGCCTGAAAACCAGATCGCAAAACTCTTTCTTGACGAGGTTTACTCTTCGCTCGAGACGATGTACGCGATATCCGCCGCAGCTTTTACACACCAGTTTCTAACTGTGCTGACGGAGGAGTATCTCACGCTCAACAAGGCCCTTAAAGACCAGCCCGAGGCAAAGGGTATCCTTGACACGCTCAAAATGAGGCTTATAAAGGATACTTTTTCTGAAGCACGGATCGCCCAGGCTGTGCTGGAGCATTACGATATAGTGTCGCTGATTTACTCTCATTTTGAGAGTAAAATGCACCCTAAAAAGTCTAAAAAAGATCCCGCGTCACCTGAAGAAAGTATTATCGGTAAGATCGAGGCTGATGTACCTTCGGTAAAGGACAGAACAATATTAAAATATTTTTTAACCTTCAACGACGCGATCTTAAAAACGAATTTTTTTATGAGAGATAAAACCTGCATGGCATACCGTCTGGACCCCGGGTTCCTGAACAAGGTGGATTTTCCGGAAGTACCCGTCGGCTTGTTCTACTTTGTGGGGCGGGATTTTATAGGATTTCACGTCCGATTCAGAGACATAGCACGGGGAGGAATAAGGATCATAAGATCGAGAGACCTGACAGGGTACGAGCACAATCTCGACACTATTTTTCTCGAAAACTATAACCTCGCTTTTACCCAGCAGGCGAAAAATAAGGATATCCCCGAAGGCGGATCCAAGGGGACGATCCTGCTGAACCTGAACAGCCAGAATGGGGCAAAAGATGCGTTTAAGAGCTATATAGACGGTATGATGGACCTTATTATGCCCGGCGGGGAGATGCTCGATCTTTACGGGAAGGAAGAAATCATGTTCCTGGGCCCGGACGAAGGTACAGCCGAGCTAATGAACTGGGCCGCTCTATACGCGAAAAAGAGAAAGTATTCGTTCTGGAAAGCGTTCACTACAGGTAAAGATCCCGGTATCGGGGGTATACCTCATGACATGTACGGGATGACCACAACAGGGATCCATGAGTATGTTCTGGGTGTTCTGGGAAAACTGGGATTAAAAGAAGAAAATATCAGGAAAATTCAAACAGGCGGCCCGGACGGTGACCTTGGAAGCAACGAGATCCTGATCTCGAAGGACAAAACTGTCGCGATAGTCGACGGAAGCGGGGTTCTTTATGATCCTGACGGTATCAACAGGGAAGAGCTGTTCCGGCTTGCACGTGGGAGGCTGATGATAGAGGATTTTGACAAATCCAGTCTTTCAAAAAAAGGATTTTTTGTCTCGATCAACGACAAAGAGGTGACCCTGCCCGACGGAAGCATTGTTCACAACGGGCAGGAATTCAGGAACAAATTTCATCTACACCCGCTGGCAAAATCGGACCTGTTTATGCCTTGCGGCGGCAGGCCTGCCGCTGTAAACATCAGTAACTGGGAAAACCTGTTTGATGAAAAAGGAGACCCGAAATTCAGGATAATCATCGAAGGGGCGAATCTTTTTATTACCGAAGAAGCAAGACTTCGACTTGAAGAGAACGGGGTCATTGTGATAAAGGACGCATCAACAAATAAAGGCGGGGTGACATCATCTTCTTTTGAGGTTTACGCCTCTCTGGCCCTCAGTGATACCGAGTACGATGAGCATATGAGAGTCAGTGACGCAAAAGTACCGGATTTCAGAAAGGCCTACATAGAAGAAATAACCAGGATAATTAAAACCAACGCGCGTTTGGAGTTTGATTTTTTGTGGAATGAGCATGAAGAAAAAGGTATTCCATTTACAAAGCTCACAAACATGGTGAGCAGTAAGATAAATAACCTGACAGATGCTGTTTTTAATTCTAATCTGTGTGAGAATAAATGCTTAAGAGAAAAGATAGTAACAGGATACACACCGGATGTCCTTATGGGCCTCATAGGTATCGACAATTTATCGAAACGGGTCCCCGACAACTACCTGTGCGCAATAATGGCTGCCGGACTTGCCACCAGCTTTGTTTACACAAGAGGTCTCGAGACAAATGAGATCGATTTCTACAGCTATCTCAGACAGCTTTGCTGAACCCCATCACAATAAATACCGTATAAAAATGATACCATTAGTCTGATTTTTCTTGCCTTTGTTTTTTTCAGTTTATACATTTTCGAATCAGGAATCATATTTCAATTCACGAGGTAATTATCATGAATTTACAAAGACCAAACTCAGGTGACGCGACAAATACCGTCAACAGGTCCAAAGATGTTGTCCGCTGTTCCGGTTTGTGCAC
>DRHN01000282.1 GCA_011049595.1 Spirochaetota bacterium
ACGACATTGTTCCTTCTGATTTTTGGAGCAGTTATTTTTTATCTTTTTGAACGGGATGATATCCTCTCGGGTTACAGGCCCTATGAAAAGCTCCTGGCGTCCCTTTTCCAATCAGTAACAGTACGCACTGCGGGGTTTAACACTGTTGATATTTCAGATCTCAGAGTCAGGACCCTGTTCATGTTGAGCACATTAATGTTCATCGGCGCGTCACCCGGTTCTACCGGCGGGGGGATCAAAACGACGACGTTTTTCATATTGATCTTAACTATCTTTACTATACTAAAAGACGAGAGGTTTAACACTATATATAAAAGAAGGATTCCCTTTCAGGTAGTCAACAGGGCGATCGCCATACTTGTGAGTGCCGTAGGGTTTGTCATTTTCGGGGGATTAATGCTTGGCTTTTCAGAAAAGTTCCCCTTTACTCAAATATTGTTCGAAACAGTGTCAGCTTTTGGGACGGTTGGGCTGTCCACCGGTATTACACCCTTGTTAAGTGATTTCGGTAAGGTTATCTTAATGTTATCCATGTTTGTCGGACGCATAGGTCCGCTGACCCTGGTGCTTGCCATCAGAAATACACAAAGCACAAGACTTATCACCTACCCCGAAGAGAGGGTGATGGTCGGTTAGGCCGGGAGGGTTGAAATGAAACAGTTTGCGGTTTTCGGGCTCGGTGTTTTTGGGATTTCAATAGCGAAAAATCTTATGAAAGAGGGTATGGAAGTCGTTGTATTCGACAGAGATATAAAAAATATAGAGGCAATAAAAAACGATGTCACTCAAGCGGCTGTACTGGACAGCTCGAAGGAAGAGGCGCTGCACGCTATAGATATTGGCCGGGTAGACTGCGCGATAGTCGCAATAGGGGACGATATGGAGTCGAGTATCCTGACGGCGCTGTTTTTAAAGAAATGCGAAGTGCCGAAGATAATCGCCCGAGCCAACACCCAGGCCCACAGGCGGATACTCTCCCTTATCGGTGTAGATGAAATCCTATCCCCGGAAGAAGAAATGGGAATGAGGCTGGCAAAAAGGCTCAGCTCGGCTCATATTCTTCATCACATTGACATATCGGAGGAGCACACCATAGCGGAGGTCATTATTGCCGAACGGTTTATAGGGAAAACTCTTCTGGAGATGAATCTGAGGTCGAAATTCGGTGTGAACATAGTAGGCATAAAGAAAAAGATCCCGGATGTAACAGAGGACGGTGAAAATGTCTTTCTTGAGAAATATATTGACTTCCCATCCCCCGACGATATTTTTGAAGCGAACGATGTTCTCGTTATGGTGGGAACCGAAAGAGCGATTTCTGACGTGGAAAAGTTTATCGAGCGGGAGTGATAAATATACCGGTGTCCCAGGAGTAATAAATGAAAGTGTCTTTTACTTTATTTATGCGCGCGTACAGTTTTTTCGCCGTTCTATTTTTTCTTTTGGGCGCAGTTGCGCTCATCATCGGGGGCCCCGCGCTCATTGAGAGTTATGAGTTGAAAGACCCCGCCCTGATGTCTGCCGCTATGATCTTTCGCCTTGTGGTGATCATTTTTTTCGGGGCGGGCTTTGTCGCGAGCTCTTTCATTTTCCTTGTGAAAAGAACAACAGGGTTCAACGCTTATAAAAGGATCATTGAAAGGCTCACGAGCGAGGGCAGTATGAGCTTTAATTTAAACGTGACGTTTCCTGAAAAGGACGAGTTTGGAAACCTGGGCTACTGGCTCAACAAATTCATTGAACAGATGAGGGTGTTCGATAAAATAAAAGTTGAACGTTTGAGGGCGTCCCAGCAGAAAATAGCTGCATTGTCGGAAGCGGGTGAAAGAGCGCTTGTAGTTTTATCGGAAGAGATGAAAATCATATACACAAACTCGCATTTCATAAAACTGTTAAATATCGGTGAAAAAAATGTCATCGGGCTGCCGGTCGTGTCAGTGGTCCAGAATGATCAGCTTGTTAAGGCGCTGGATGGACTAAAGGAAAAACCGAAAGATCAGGTCCTAAACGACCTGAAGATCAAGTCAGGGGAAATTACATACAAGACTGCAATTACCATAGTTCCGATAATAAACAGCGATGTCCGGCTGATGGAAACAATGATCATTTTTGATTATATTCAGAAAAAAGTACTGTCGATATAGAAATGGAAGGGAAATTCCGGCTGACAAACATGCGAATGCCTTTTTTTAAATATATCGTATCCATCTTTATTTTTTTCCTCCCGCAGTTAGTGGTTCCGCAAGTAGTGTACCCGCAAACTGAGTTTATAGGAAGATCAGAAATAAAGTATCTGAAGTGGGGAGGGTTGAAAAACGGGTGGGGTGACCTCTACATGCTGGATAACGCAAAGATCGAAAAAGGCCCCCTGGGCAGGCTCGACATACTATTGGATGACAACAGCCTGATTGAGGATGATAATACAGATATCATTCTCCATTTTGACAGGATCGAGAAAGATAAGATCTTTTTCACATCTGAAAGATATGAGACCGGCCCGATGGATATATTCCCGTCGGAAAATATTCAGAAGTTCGGAGGCCGTTCAGCCGGGTTTTTATACCATTATAATTCGATCAGGATAAAACCGCTTGCCTCGATTGTTTTTATAAAAGGAAAATCAGTTCAAAGCTTTGCGATCGATTTTTACCTCTATCCGACCTCGACCTATGATGAAGATACTGTTTTTTCCTGGCGTGTACCGGTTGTGGAAATGGGGGGGGAGTACACAGGCATAAAAGCCTACTTTAAAAATGGTAAACTTGTCTGGCTTTTTGAAAATGTTTTCAAGAACAGGGACAAAGGTTTTGAGGAAATGATACTCGAGGAAAGAATTGAAACACCCATAAATGAATGGCATCATCACGCGCTGTATTATGATTCTCAGAATGGTCTTTTGACTCTTTACTTCGATGGAAAAGAGAACAACCTGGAATGGATAACATCAAACAGGAGGGAAAGCGGCTCCATACTTGCGGGCGAGTTTTCACGCTATCTTGCGGTCCCCATTACCATCGGTGAAAGTTTTCTTGGATACATGGATGAGTTCAGGATATCAAGAGGTTTTCCGGGGTTTATTATAAAAGATTACAGGGAGCAGGGAGCGATAAAGAGCGGCGTTATAGAGCTGAGTCACAAAGGTACAAGAGTGGTAAAATTGAGCTGGGACAGTATAGAGGAAAAGGGAACTGCCGTAAGAATGTTTTGCCGAATATCAGATAGTTTCTTTTTCCCCGGAGACGGAGAATCTTCAAACCTCTACGATGAAACTTATTTGTCATCAGGAGAAGCATCCGGGGGGGGAGCCGGCGGTCCCCGCTGGTTTCAGGTAAAAAACGGCGATGAGATCAGTGAAAACCTTACCGGAAAATACCTTCAATGGCGGGCACACCTTTATGGGACAAACGGCATATACACACCTTATCTCCTATCACTGGAGATGATGCTTGAACTTGATCTCCCTCCTCAGGTTCCAGTCCTGCTGAAAGTCAATCCTGTTGATGGAGGAGTGAAGCTGGTATGGGCTAAAAATAAAGAAAGTGATATCCGGGGATACAGGATATACTATGGCGAGTCTTCAAAATTCTATTTTGGAACAGGTTCTGATGTGGGTGATTCACCTGTTTTTGCGGGTGATGTAAACAGTACAATTCTGAGAGGCCTGGAAAACGAGAAAGTATATTTTTTCAGCATAACCGCTGTTGACAGTACCGGCCAGGAAAGCGGATTCAGCAGGGAAATGATCGCCCGCCCCTCGGCTGTATATATTAGTGATTAGCGTCAGGTTGTCCGGCGGGGTCAATCCGCCTGCGGTTTATATATGATTTCCAGGGAGGGGACGACAATTGGCTGTAATTGAAAGAGACGATCAGACAAAAAGCTTCCTGAAAAGTCTCGGTTTTCCCGATCTGAATATTCATCATTCGGTCAATCATTATGATTTTACAAAAAGCGGCAGGAGGATACTGGTAATAGGCCCGATGGGTTCCGGAAAGACGGAATTTTCAGCGCGCATATACAGAGATTCGCAGATTGCACTCAAAAAATCAGAAAAACTCAGGGAGCTTACAACCAATGCGGGGGCGGACAGGAGGATAGTTTTTTATATACGTTCGAAAATAGACAAAAAAAGGTTTAAAGATTATCCTGAGGACGCCCTCGCTTACAGAGGAGGGTACGTAAGACTGGGGAAAAATATTGCCGGCATCGCGGACTCCTTCGAGCTCGAAAAAGTCATGGAAACAAACAGAGATGCAGGCACGTGGGTTATTGATGAAGCCGGTTTTTTTGATGAGAGGATCGTCTATGTTATCCTCCAGTACTCACAAAAATATAATTATAATTTCATATTCCCCATGCTGATCCTGAATTTTAGAAAGGATATTTTCAACAGGACATCGCGCCTGCTAATGGAGATCGCCACAGATGTGTTCCCACTTACCGCTTACTGCGAGCACCCCGACTGCATAGTTGATTCCTATTACACATACAGGTATTATATTGTTGATGGAGTCGAATGCCCGGCGCTCTATTTTGACCCGCTGATCATTGTGGGAGGTGATAAAATTACAGCCGACCCGAAGATACCCAATTATTCGACACGCTGCGACGGACACCACAATCTTCCGGGGAAGGAGTACACATTTTTAATATTAAAATCGCTCGGGGAGATGGCGTTCAATGGAAATATAAAACCGATCTTAAAGGAGCTGAAGAACATAAAATATGATATCGAGAGATCCGAGATCTACGGTCATTTCGAAAACAGGTTTATTAAAACCGATGACCCGTTGCCGGTCATGATGAATGCTTTGAAGACCGCGTGTATAGCTGAAAAAGCGCTGCTGTACCTGTTCTCGGAGGAGAATGTGCTGAGCCTGGAGCAGATGAGATACCTCGCTAAAGAAATAGACGGCGATATGGATTATATAAATGAAAGACTTGTAGAGAACAGGCGGATTAAAATTTGATATATTTCTGAGTAGTTCCCGGTGCAACTCCGGGTCTCCCGGCTTAAAGTCGGGCAAGCCCGAAGTTGCACCATCTCACTAAATTGAGCCGTTTCACCGCGACTAATCACAAGGTTACTTATATTGATGAATAGCATAGATCGTTCACCAAGAACTAATTATCTGAAGGTGAAAGGGGTGAAAAAATGAAAAAATCGCGGGGAATAGCCCGGCGAACAAGATCGCGGGAAATTTTCGGGTTTATGATGTTCGATTTTGCCAACTCGTCATACACGACCGTAATTATTACAGCTGTGTTCAATGTTTACTTTGTCCAGGTTGTCGTGAACCAGGCTAACAGGGGGGAGCTTCTGTGGTCGATAACCTTGTCGATCTCCTATGCAATCGTGGTCGTATTAGGTCCCATTTTCGGTGCTCTCGCGGACTATTCCGGTACAAAAAAACGTTTTTTATTTTTCACTTATTTGTTGTGTGTTGTTTTTACCGGTCTTTTATTTTTCATAAAACCCGGTTATATTGTCCCTGCCATTGTTTTTATCGTGCTCTCCAATGTCGGGTACGCTGCGAGTGAAAACTTTGTGTCGAGTTTTCTGCCGGACATAGCAAGCGGATATGACATGGCTCGAATTTCCGGGTACGCATGGGCTTTCGGGTACGTCGGAGGGCTTCTTTCGCTCGGGATCTGTCTTGTTATAATAACATTTTATCACCCGGCTGGGGCCGAAACCAGCTTTCTGCCTATCAGACTGAGCAATCTAGTTACAGCGCTCTTTTTCGGGGTTGCGGCGATACCCACCTTCATGTGGGTAAAGGAACGAAAGGCAAGAATGAAGATACCGGCAGGAGAGAACATATTCTCTGTCTCTTTTAAAAGGCTTGCCGTAACGTTAAAAAATATCCGCGAGTTCAAAGAACTGGTAAAATTTCTGATTTCTTTCCTGTTTTTTTACTCAGGTATCGCTGTGGTGATTTCTTTCGCGGCTGTTTACGCGCAGAAAGAGCTTGGCTTCGACACAGGTATGACAGTGCTTCTCGTCATTGTTGTAAACATTACTGCTTCTGTGGGGGCTTTTATTTTCGGCTTTATTGCAGGCAAAATAGGGGCAAAAAAGACCATTTTAGTGACTTTGATAATATGGATAGTCACGGTGAGCATCGCTTACGTTGTGAGGAGTAAACAATGGTTCTGGCTCGTGGCCAATCTTGCGGGTATCGCTATGGGCGCCAGCCAGTCATCGGCCCGCGCGCTTGTAGGTCTTTTTTCACCCCCCTCTAAAAGCGCCGAATTCTTTGGATTCTGGGGATTTGCCGGTAAATTATCCGCGATTCTCGGATTATTGTCATTCGGCATAATGTCTTACCTGTTCAAGTCGAACCGCATTGCTATAACATCCACAATCGTCTATTTTATCATCGGGTTTATAATCCTGATCTTTGTAAACGAGGAAAAGGGGAGAAGCGCGGCAGTAAACTATGTTGATAATATGTAACGCGGCTATTATTGTAATAAATAGTTCTTGAAAACAATTAGTATTTTCAAATTAACGAAGTGTTCTTAAGATTAGTCGCGGTGAAACGGTTATATAAAGTGATTTGGTGCCACTACGGGCAAGCCCGGAGTGGCACCAGGAACTAAATGACTGATAAACGATTTTACAACAGGCTGTGTTATGTTTTTACCATTAAAAGATGAAAACCCGACCAAAACATTTCCTTATATGACTATTCTTCTTATTGCGTGCAGCACATTTGTTTTTTTTATTGAGCTGGCAATGGGACAGTACAGGGGCTACATCGTGGCGAAGTTCGGCATGATCCCTTTTGAGATAACCCATGGGGTCGATTTAAATCCCGAAGTCGCACTTGGACCCTATATCACACTGCTGACTTCACTGTTTTTGCACGGATCATTCCTTCATCTCATCGGGAACATGTGGTTTTTATGGATTTTCGGCAACAATATCGAAGATGTGGTCGGCCATTATAAATTCATCGCGTTCTATATACTGGGAGGGTTTGCCGCCTCTTTCCTGCAGATCGCTGTTTCCACGTCTTCGACAGTGCCGGTGATCGGTGCGAGCGGCGCGGTGTCAGCTGTTCTCGGCGCTTATATTTTAAAGTTTCCGAAGGCGCGAGTCAAAACGCTCATGTTCCTGTTTATATTCGTTACCGTGATAAATGTCCCGGCCGCCGCTTTTATAGGGATATGGTTTTTTATGCAGCTTCTGTCTTCCGTGCTAAGGTCCGGGAGCAATGTGGCGTGGTTCGCTCATATAGGGGGGTTCATATTCGGCCTTCTGGCGATAAGTCTTTTTCAAAAAAAGGAAAGAAACCGGAAGTACAGGATTTATTGATGCGGATCAGCAACATCATACCGGTCACGTCCCTCGGCTTTTTGAGCATTCTGTCAGTTGTCTTTATCAGCGGGTGTTCTTTTCACAATTCTTCGATCTCAGGGAAAGTTATCATAACGGCAGGGGGAATGCAGATGCTTAACGCAAAAGATATTTCCCTGAATCCGGATACAATTAGTTCCGGTTGGGTTTTTTTAATTGAAGATTATCAATTAAATAAAAATGCGGCTGAACCGGAATTTGTCCCCGATGAAGTAATTGTCAAATACAAGCCCGGTGTAAACCAGGCGCTCATGGAAAAGAGCGTGTCCGGGAGCGGTTATTTTATCGCAAAGTGTGATAATAACGGCCCAGGTGGTGATGCAACCCTTATCAAGTTGACCGGGTCAGAAAAAAGCGCCGTGTCAGTCAATATCATAAAAGAACGGACACTAATGGCTATTGACCGGTTAAACAGTCTGGCTTTAGTTGAATATGCTGAACCCAACTATATATACAGGGTACAGTTTACACCTAACGATGAATATTACAGCAGACAGTGGCATCTGCCTCTGACAAAAATCGACAGAGTTTGGGACGACGATTCATTGACGCTGCTAAACGATCTGTCTTCTGTCACGGTAGCTGTTATTGACACGTGAATTGTGCGGTACAGCACAGTGTACCCGGACCTGACTGGAATATTCAGGGATGAGTATGATTTTATATCTGATCCTGATAAGTCGCTGGATGGAGATGGGCCCGATAATGACGCGTCAGATACCGGATCGAGTTATCACGGCACTCATCTGTCCGGAATCATTGAATCAGCATATGATGAAGGTGTCACCTTCGTAGCGGCATCCGGAAATGAAACAACGAGTGCCCCTTTTTATCCGGCTGCCAATCCGCTGATATCGCCATCATTGATAAGGGACATTCTCCTCAATACAGCCAGCGACCTGGGGGGACCCGGGTTGAAAGTCCAGGTGAGCATGAACACGGGCGAATTTAAAAGCGGGGCGTCCCATTTCGCGTTTATATTGATAACCGATTCTACCGGTTATACAGTACCGGTAAATGTTGTTTACAAATATGTAGGCGATGTATATATAGTAGCCTGGCACCTTTCATCGTTCCCTTCCTC
>DRHN01000283.1 GCA_011049595.1 Spirochaetota bacterium
GATATGAGGAGATATCAGGCGAACACTCAAAGGTCTACGTTCTTGGCGAGGAGCTGTTCGACTTGCAGAGGGAGTATCTACGGCTTGGAATGTTAGCGAAAGTCAAAATGCAGGAGCTTGATGAAATATCGGGAGAATTGGATGATGATCACCTGGACAAGATCGAGGAAGCAAACGCGGAAGAGTTAGCTGCCGCGGGGAGGGACACTGTTGCCAAGGGAAGGAGTTCGCTTCTGATTACCATAGCCCTCAGCACCATAGCTCTTATTCTCGGTATCGTGATAGGTACCATAATCACCAGAGGGATCACCCGGCCGATGGACAAATTGATGTTTGTCGCAAAGAAGATAGCGGATGGTGATCTGACGCATAAAGCGGATATCAAGAACCGTGATGAGATAGGTGAGCTGGCAGGTGTTTTTAACGGCATGACCGGCAATCTCAAAGAAATTATTATGAGCATCAGGGATGAATCAAAGAATTTAAATGAAGCTTCCGAAAATATAAGCAGTATCGCTGAAGAAACGGCAAGTTCGACGGAGGAAATGTCAGCAAGCACGGACCAGGTTGCCCAGGGTGCTCAGAGTCAGGCGTCAACGCTTGAAGAGACGAGCGCCGCAGTAGAGGAGCTTACAGCGTCCGTTGAACAGGTGGCGGAACACGCCGGGGCACAGGCTTCAGCTGTTGAGCAAAGTTCATCAAACATGGTCCAGGTGAAGGAATCGATCGATGTTGTTTCTAAAACGCTTACACAGGTATCCGATATTTCAAATGAATCGGTTCAAAAATCCACCGAAGGCGCGCAGTCAGTCAACAAAGTCATAGGGGCCATCAATTTAATCTCCGAAAGTTCTGATAAGATCGCGGGGATAATAAATGTGATCTCGGATATAGCTGATCAGACGAACCTGCTGGCGTTGAACGCTTCGATCGAGGCCGCAAGGGCGGGTGAACACGGACGAGGTTTTGCGGTTGTGGCTGACGAAGTGAGCAAGTTGGCAGACCGCAGCGCGTCATCGACAAAAGAGATTGAGGCTTTGATAAAAGAAAGCGAAAAGAACGTCAAGGAAGGGGTTCAAACAGCGCAGTCCTCCGGTCAGGGGATGGAAGAGATAATGTCAGGGGCCCAGGGGTCTGCGGACATGGTCAATGAACTGACCGCTGCCATTGAACAGCAGATAAACGCGGTAAAGGAAATGTCAGGCGCGCTTGAGAATATCAATGAGATGAGCCAGAGCATATCTGCTGCGACGGAGGAGCAGACGACGAACGCGAAGCAGGTATCGCAGGCCATTGAGAATGTGAATGAACTGACCCAGCAGGCGGCATCGGCAACCGAAGAGATGTCGTCAACTTCAAAGGAAGTGTCGACATCGGCGCAGGAGCTGGCAGCGGCTGCAGAGCAGCTGTCGAGTATGTCGGACCACCTGGAAGAAATAATATCGCAGTTCAAAATTGATGAGAGGGAAAGACAGAAAACAAAACGTCTTTCGGGACCTGATGCAGGTGAGAAAAAAAAGAATAAAAAAAGGTACAAGAGCTATCAGGAAGAGGATGAAGAAGAGGTCACGGAAATAACTTTAAAGAAAGATATTGCCGCCTGATAAGCTGAGTTGATAAGATAGTAAATAACGCCCGCCCGGTTAAGGACTGTGCCGGGCGTTTTTTAAATCCCCGATTTACGTATAAAATATTTCCGAACGCTTTTTCAACCGAAAAAAGTCGGACTCCCTTTAAACATAATACCCGGAACATGTCATTCCGCCAGGATTTGAATTAATGTAACCTCTGCGGAATATAGAAGTCTTATCCACTGTCCTTCGTAAATTGATAAATTATATTCGATAATTCGAAGCCCACAAGAATATTAAGTAATAATCATTGAAAGGAAACATGCAAACATATAAAGATTTATTAGTTTTGAAAAGAAAAAGCTAATAGGCTGTGTTTAAATATTTAATGCTTCAAAATAAACAAAGAGGAGCGTGAGATAGAGTCTTAGTTATTAACGCACGCTTATCAATTTTTCGGAGGATAAAGATGACCGAAGTTTATTGCCCAAATCCAAATTGTGAGGCGCCAATGGTCCTTCGTACAGCAAGAAGAGGACCCAATGCCGGGAAACAGTTTTATGGATGTTCAAGATATCCGTTGTGTAAAGAAACACGGCCATATGATGAGACATATGCTTCAGCCTCAAGCGAGAAAATTAATTTTAAATCGAAATCTAATTTTATTGATGATAAAAAGGTCTTGGTTTTTCCCCGTATGCTTATAGCCCGATCTAAATTACAATCATTTCAAGCTCGATTTTTTCAAACATGTATTGTACCTGAAAATTTAATGGAGAAAATCAGAAATGATGAGATAAATGAAGAATTGTTAAAAGCTTTTTCTCAATGGAGAGTAGATTTTCCTTTAGTTGATGGTAATTTTTTATTGCCGGAAAAAGAATCACACGTCATTTCTGTTATGGAGAAAATATTAACAAGAGGGAGAATTACATATTTATCTCCTAAACTGGAGAAAAATTTGGTATCGTTGTTCAACAAGAAGCAACTTAATAATATTACATCAGATACAATCAGGTTCATTATCAGTAATACTAATCATGATTGTTTTTCTCACCAATGGTTTGATAGCAATGAAGAAAAAAAATTATTCATGGAATTATTACCAATATTTCTAGGAAACACATATAAAAGGTTTGTTATACCCAAGGTTGAATTGTCAAGTCTTGTTCAGCCGGGTTCAATGTTAGATTCGTTGGGGAATCAAAAAGTAGATTTTTGCATTTTCCATCCTGGACTGGATGAAAAAATAATTGTTGAAGTTGATGGTGATCAGAACAGAGAGCATAAAAACGCAGATAACAGCCGTGATCAAATGTTACAAGAAAATGGTTACTCTGTAGTCAGGATTCCTGCATTAGAAATTCAGAATGGAACAGGCCGGCAGTTATCAATTTTACAAAATAAAATATCTCATTTACAAGATAATATTGAAAAACAGATAAATTCCGAGGGGATCGACAATGTCAAATTCATGATCGCGATTAACATTACACATAAGATTCAGATAACTATACTACAGGCTTTGCAAAGTGGATGCTTTCTTTCTAAGGATCCAGCATCATGGACTATTTTTTCTGATATTGAACAGTTGGGTATTTTTTCCGGGGATGAGAGTATATTCCTTTTTGAAAAATCTCTCCTTGATTTTTTTGAACTTTATAAAAACGTCTGCGATCTTTATCGGATAAATCTAAATGATGGAATTCCTGCGTTTAAACTAAGTTCGGATGATGAAAAAAAGATTAATAATTTCTCAATAAATATTTCTTTTTTAAATCATAAGATTAATGGTGCGAAAAATTTCTATATTCAAGATATATATTTCCCCCATGATATAGCATTTACAACTCAGCCGACTCCCCCCCCCTAATGAAAAACTTAATATACCCAACGAAGAAGGATTAGAATACTTCCTGCATTATTTATTCAGGAAAGAACATTTTCGGGAAGGTCAATATAAAGGTCTTTTAAAAGTACTATTAGGTGATGATGTATTAATGCTTCTACCAACAGGGGCAGGAAAATCGCTTGTGTATCAGCTTTCATTTTTTTTACTCCCGGGTAGGACGGTGGTCATCGATCCTATTATTTCTTTAATGAATGATCAAATTGATAATCTCTCATTTATGGGTATTGACAGATGTATCGCATTAACAAGTCAAATTAGCAATATTGAAGATAAAATGCGTGCGATGAATTTGTTTGGCCAGGGCGAATATCTTTTTACGTATGTTGCACCGGAACGTTTCCAAACTATAGAATTTCGTAATTCGCTTCGTTCTCTTACAGTCCATACACCCATTTCGCTAATAGTTGTAGATGAGGCACATTGTGTCTCAGAATGGGGACATGATTTTCGAACTGCATATTTGACCATAGGAAGAACCGCTCGAATGTACTGTGAATCGGCCGGTCATGTCCCGCCGATAGTGGCCCTGACCGGAACGGCTTCCAGAGCAGTATTAAAAGATGTCCAGCGCGAACTCAAAATAGAAGACTTTGATGCTATAATTACGCCAAAGTCATTTGACAGACAGGAATTGAAATTTAACGTAATCCATTCAAAATCCGGTGAAAAACTTTCCCGGTTGAAAGGATATTTGGGTCAAGTGCTACCAAATTTGTTCAATACAACAGGCTCAACATTATATCAGGCAAAAGGGAAAGAAACATATTCGGGACTTATATTTTGCCCTCACGTAAATGGTAAGTTTGGGATAGTAGAATTATCTCAAAACATTAAGAATGATTTAGGAATACACTCTGAATATTATAGCGGAAAAGCACCAAAATCAATACATGAATATACCTATAATATAATGAAACAGGCTGTTTCAAAATCATTTAAAAGGAATAAAACTCCACTTATGGTATGCACAAAAGCATTTGGAATGGGCATTGACAAGCCGAATATAAGATACACTGTTCATTATGGTCTTCCGTCATCAATAGAAGCTTTTTATCAGGAGGCTGGACGTGCAGGCCGGGATAGGCGTACGGCTTATTGTTGTTTGATAGTTTCAGCTGATGATTCAAAAAGGGCAGAAAAATTATTAAATCCGAGGACAAGTGTTGAGGAAATTAATAGAATCATTGAAAGTACAGGATGGGAAGAAGCGGACGATATTACAAGAATGCTTTTCTTTCATAAAAATGCATTCCGTGGAATTGACCGGGAAAGAGAAGATATTGAAACGCTTCTTCAATACATAGGGGATATTACAGTAAAAAGAAAAAGCACCATAACTGTTTCCAAAGAGGAAAGAAATCGAATTGAAAAAGCATTACATCGTTTATTGCTTATTGGTGTTATTTCAGATTATACAATTGATTATTCAAAATATGAATTTGTTACAGAACTTACAGGCGCTGACAAGGAAGATATTATTGAAGCCTACGGCAATTATATTGCAGGCTATTTAAGCAGTAGGAGAAAAACTGAAGTTGACAAAGTAAAAAGTTATTTCAATTTGCCTTTTTATGAATTTTTGAATGAGGTTATTAAAATATTATTAATTTTTATATATGATGTAATCGAAAGAGGAAGAAGGAGAGCTCTTTCTGAAATGCTTCTTGCGTGCACTGAGACAAATACAGACGTTTCTATAAGAAAACGAATGCTGAATTATTTAGAAGCTACCGTGTGTTCAGAGGGTCTTGAAGAAATATTAAACTCTGAAGTGACAAATTTTAGTAATACAATGGATGTTTTTGCAGTAATACGTTCACCAAATGAAGCGGCTGAATTAAGAGGCCAGGTGATCCGGTATCTTGAATCCTATCCGGATCATCCAGGTTTACTTATGCTGCGGTCACTTTCAGAATTGTATGTGAAAGATATAAACAGCGAAGTTGCACAACAAAACTTTATTACTTCAATCGATTCTGCTTTACTGACATATAAAATTAATGAGAATATTGTATATGAATTTGCGATTTGGGGTATTTCCTACGTTTTACAGCGTGATAATGGGTTAACAATCAATATCATAAAGGAATTGTTATCTATTTATAAAAGTGAAGCGTTTGCTAGATTGATGATTAAAAATTTACCCGAATTTATAGCCGTTATACCAGCCTGGTTCTTACTTGATAGAATTAATGAAAAGTGTATGGAAATATTAACTTGAAATGGAGGGAAAAGTGGTTAATGAAGCCAAAATATTTTTACAAGCTGAAAAGACAGCAGTTAAAATTGCTGAAACATTGAAAAAGCTTCGTTCAGAGACTGAATCTTATCAAGACACGCAAAGAAATCTTTCTGCAGTTCGAAAAGATTTAACACACTTGATACAATCGACCGAAGATGCTGTGAAAGGAAGCCAGGAAGTTATTTCACTGCTTAAGGAAATAGGTGGTCCTGAGATTTTTCAAAAATTAGACGATTTAAAAAATGTTACTTCGGAAATGCTGCAACACCAAACCGGTAAAATATCAAAGTTAAAAACATTTGTAGTGATAACTTTTTCGGTATCTTTAATAGCAGTTATTATTGAGATCTTCGATATATTACTAAAATACTTTTAAGGCAGCCCATCAAATTTAAAAAATATCTGATTTTCTTTATCAAAGGATTTTCGCTATCGCCTCTTTGATCTCCTTTTTACCCGGTATATAGGCGTCTTCCAGAGGCGGGCTGAACGCGCAGTGGCAGTTCGGGGAGCCGACCTTCATTATCGGGGCGTCAAGATAGTCGAACATTTCTTGGGCTACCAGTGAAGATATCTCACTCGCTATTCCGCATGAGAGTATGCTTTCGTCGGCAACCACCAGCCTGCCGGTTTTTTCGATGGACCTGTATATTGTTTCCTTATCAAGCGGCACAAGGGTGCGCGGGTCTACCACTTCGATGCTAACGCCCTCTTTTTCCATATCTTCAGCAATACTCAAAGCATCGTGTACCAGGGCCTGAGTGGCCACTATAGTAATGTCCTTTCCTTCCCTTTTCACGTCAGCTTTGCCAAAGGGTATTTTGTAATGCTCCGCGGGCACGTCGCCCTTGATGTTGTAAAGTCTTTTATTTTCAACAAAGATAACCGGATTGTCATCTGCGATCGAAGTGTTAAGAAGTCCCTTGGCGTCGTAAGGTGTAGAGGGCGTACATACAATAAGCCCGGGGGTGTGAACAAAGAAAGGATAGATGCTCTGGGAGTGCTGGGCGGCATTATAACCGGCTGCCCCGCTTACAAGCCTGAGCACCATCGGGACTTTTATCTGTCCGCCGAACATGTAATGGATTTTTGCCATTTGATTGACTATCATGTCCATACAGCCTGGTGTAAAGTCAATGTACATGATCTCCGGGATCGGCCGTAAACCTCCGAGGGCCGCGCCTATGGCTGCACCCACAATACCGATTTCGGATAAAGGTGTGTCAAGAACTCTTTTTCTGCCGAATTTTTCATAAAGGCCGTGGGTCGCTCGAAATCCTCCGCCTAACACACCGATGTCTTCACCAAGGTTAAAGACAGTTTCATCTTTTTCCATGTTGTATCTTATTGCTTCATTGATGGCTTCACTGAATGCTATTTCTCTCATTTTTCACCCCCGATCTACACGTAGAGATTATCAAAAAGCGCCCCGGCATCAGGAAGCGGGCTTTTCTTCGCGAATTCTACCGCTTCGTCAAGCTCCCGGTCTATATCTTCAGTCATTTTAGCTATATCAGCCTGGCTAATGACATTTTCATCAATCAGCTGTTTACCAAGTTTTTTTATCGGGCATTTTTTTAACCAGGCCTTTACTTCATCGGGGTCACGGTAGTTTAAGCTCGCAGGTTCCCCGGCGTGATGTCCTTTCCATCTGTAGGTTTTACACTCGATCAGGATCGGGCCTTTCCCGGCCCTTATTTCTTTAACAGCTTTGTTCACGGATCCATAAACAGCAAGAACATCGTTTCCATCAACTGTTTCGCCGGGAATATTGTAGCTTGAGTGCCTCTGAGAAAGATCTTCCAGCCGGTCGGACCATTTGCGCGGGACCGAGATCGCCCACTGGTTGTTCTCTATCACAAAAAGGACAGGTGCGTCCAGTACCGAGGCAATATTTATACCCTCGTGAAAAGCGCCTGTATTACACGCCCCGTCTCCCATGAAACACGCGACCAGTTGATCCGTGCCCCTGTATTTTATCGAGTAACCGACACCAGCGGCGATCGGCACACCCGCACCGACTATCCCGTTCGTGCCCAGTATATTTTTTTCAACACAGGCAAAATGCATTGATCCGCCTCTGCCCCTGCAGTAGCCGGTCGTTTTTCCGAAAAGCTCTGCCATCATGGGTTTGAACTCGCCGCCCTTTGCAAGCACATGGCCGTGCCCGCGGTGGCTGCTTTGAAGATAATCGTCTTCCCGGAGATTCATACAAACCCCCACAGGTATTGCTTCCTGACCTTCGCCAGTATGCAGGGCGCCTGTGATAATTCCGCCCCTGTACAGGCCCCCCGATACTTCCTCAAACCTGCGGATCCGGATCATTTCATGCAGCATCTTTTTTTTTGTTTCGTTGCCGATCTTCAAGTTTTCCTCCTTCTATGCTCAGATGAATAAAAAGTTTAAATAAAAAATGTTTTATTTTTTTTTATCAACTTTAAATAACAATAACCGGTCTCATCAAATAAAAAGCATCTCAGGGTTTTCAACGAGTTCGACAATTTTTTGTAAAAACCGTGCGCCGATAGCACCGTCGACAATCCT
Organism: Spirochaetota bacterium; assembly: GCA_011049595.1. Classification (GTDB taxonomy): domain Bacteria; phylum Spirochaetota; class B62-G9; order B62-G9; family DRHN01; genus DRHN01. The sequence goes on from DRHN01000283.1 coordinate 8,270, forward strand.
GTGGTCGCAGGAAAGAGACAGTTCCATAAAAGACCTTGTATCGATCCTGCCGTCTATTACGGCAGTGTCAGTATAAAGGGCGCCTATCGCGAGGATCGCCGCCTGCGGGGGATTTATTATCGCGTTAAAAGATCGGACCCCGAACATCCCGAGATTTGTGACTGTAAAGGTGCCGTTCGTGATTTCATCAAGGCTCAGTTTGCCTTTTTTTGCTTTATCTACAAGGTCGATTCGTTTTCTAGCGATATTCAACAGGTCGAGCTTGTCGCATTTATAGAGTGTGGGTACTATGAGGCCATCATCCACGGCCGCTGCGAAACCAACATTTATATCTTCATATATAATATAATTTTCATTCTGTAGAGACGAGTTTACCTTTATGTTATCACGCAGAGCGATCGCGGATATTTTTAATATAAAATCCGTGATGGTTACTTTTATTCCATAAGCGGAAAGGATCTTGTCCATCAATCGTTTTCGTATTTTGATCAATGCGGTAGCGTCGGCCCTTGCGTTTAATACCAGATGCGGGATATTTTCCTTTGCATAGCTCATGCGCTCGGCTATTAGTTTTCTCATACCCTTCAAAGGAGAAGAGGATCTAATGTTTAACACTCCCGCCTCTACCCCGGCGGCAGATTCGGGTCCCTTTTTTCCGGCTTTCGAATAGACAAGTATATCAACTTTTGTGATCCTTCCTCCCGGCCCTGTTCCTTTGATCGTAACCGAGTCGTAATCTATCCCCAGTTCCTTTGCTGTTTTCCTTGCGAGAGGAGAGATAAAAATTTTCTTTTTTTGACCTGTTTTTCTTTCGGAGCTATTCCCATCCGGGCCCGCCCGGAGTATTTGTTCTTCAGCTGTTCTGTCCCGGTTTGCCGCGGTCTTTACCCCGTCTTTAGGCATCTCCTCATCTTTTCCCCCAATATACCCTATGACCTCGTTTACCGGAATTTCCGATCCTTCTTCGCCGGTGATTTTTTTTAAATAACCTGAAAATAAAGACTCGACTTCGACTGTCACTTTGTCCGTTACCACTTCAAAAAGGAAGTCGCCTTTTTCGACTTTGTCGCCAACTTTTTTGTGCCATTTTTCAATGACGCCCGCAACCATTGTAAAACCAAGCCTCGGCATGATTATCGTTTCCATATATCAACCCCTTGAAGAATTGCTGCTTTAAATATAATAACACGGGTGGCGGCCGGGGATTAAATTTATCTGTACCCGGTGCTTAAAACTTGTAGAACGTTTGTTTCACACTTTTTCTCATAACACTGACAGCAGCTTTATCACTTTGTTCCGTCTGTTACCTTCTTGATACACTCAGGCGAATTATTTTTTGGTGAATTCACAAATCGTGCTACTTCATGAAAGCCGATCTCATCACCATCATAAGGGTCAAGCAGATCAAGCAGCTTACCCTTTTGTTTTATGTTGCCGTCGAGCCAGCGGGATCTCTTACCGGGAGGGACGATCACCGGCATACGCTGGTGAATATCTTTCAGCGATTTATTCGCCTCTGTAGTGATAATAGTAAAAGTTTTTAGCAACTTTCCATCGGGGCCCTGCCACGTATCCCACAGCCCCCCGAGGCTGAACGGTTTCCCGGTATTATTATAAATGAAAAACGGGACCTTGGCCGACCCCTTTTCCCCCCACTCGTAAAAACCATCCACAGGGACCAGACACCGCCTTGCCGCAAAGGCTGACCGGAAGCTCGGTTTTTGAGTGATTGTCTCAGCCCTCGCGTTGATCATTTTGTAGCTTGTTTTCGTGTCCCTTGACCATGAAGGAACAAGCCCCCATTTAAACATAGAATAAAGATTTTTCCCTTCGTTTATTATTACACCGGCGTTTTGTCCCGGTGCAACATTATAGCTTATAAAAACGTCGTTTAAGAACTCCAGAATATAAAACTCTTCGGTGATTATCTTCCTTTCGGATTTTTGGACAAATCTTCCGCACATGGTTTGCACTCCGGTCAAAATAAATTTTTGTTGGTCCCCGCTGCTCACAACACTATATTTGTTCTTGTATTCAGTATAACGACTTCATCGAGACACTCACTGTTGTTAAATCCCCCGAGAAAAACCACTTTATTTATCTATTACGGCAGCCCCGATAATAGCGAAATAAACAATCCGGGTACGTTTGGTCACGGGCAATTAGCGGGCTGCCGTAAACTATATTTCCCCCCACCTGTGATAGGCAACGAGATGCCCTGGTCCGGCATCTTCCAGCGTGGGCTCTTTCTCGCTGCATATCTCTTTTGCGTGCCTGCAGCGGGGGTGGAACCTGCAGCCGGCCGGGGGATTTAGCGGATTCGGGACATCGCCACTGAGAATTATCTTGGTGATTTTTGTTTCCGGGTCAGGCGATGGTATTGCTGAAAAAAAAGCCCTTGAATACGGGTGAAGAGGCTTTTTAAATAAAGTTTCTGTCATGCTGAGTTCAACGATTTTCCCAAGATATATCACGGCAATTCTGTTGCTGATATATTGTACCACCAGCAGGTGGTGGGTGACAAAAAGATAAGTAAGATCAAATTGTTTCTGAAGTGATTTCAAAAGGTTGAGGATCTGTGCCTGGACCGTAACATCAAGGTTTGACGTAGGCTCATCAGCAATGAGCAGAGTTGGATGACAGGCCAGCGCCATGGCAATTACGATCCGCTGCTGCATGCCTCCGGAAAGCTCATGGGGATAACGATGTACGACATTTTCCGGGTTTGGGACACCGAGCTCTTTTAAGATATCGACTACATGGCCTGTGATAGTCCTGTCCAGCCTGGTATAATATCTCTTTAAAAAGGACGCCCTTCTTATGAACAGTATCAAGTGGTCTCTTTTGGATAATCTTTCTCTCATCCTGA
>DRHN01000284.1 GCA_011049595.1 Spirochaetota bacterium
ACTTGTTGACAAGGTAAGCCACTTTTATGTAATGGGGATGGGGCTGCGGCAGGACCAATACAAGTTTTTTATCCTCATCTGCAGCCTGCTTTATTCTGGAAAAAATATCGTACACCCTCCTGAAAGCGAACTCATCATCTCTCACGATTTCAATTTTCAGGTCCCGGTTTGAGTGCCTGCAAAGGTCCTCTTTTTTAATGCCTCTGACTTTCTTACAGACAGCAGGGTCTCCGAAAGGCGCCCATTTTGATATTTTGTATTTGAAATTTTCCATTCTCGAATCTTTCATACCTGGTTTCCCGGTTTTTAAAGATGATTGTAAAAATTTATCATATATTGTTATAAAATCAATCTAAATGTTGATAATATTAATGTATATTATATCGATAATCAAACAACGTGGAGACTGACATGAGGAGTTTAGCTGTTATCGGGGCGCAGTGGGGAGATGAAGGAAAGGGAAAAATCGTTCATCTATTATCAGGCAAGGCCGATGTGATCTGTCGATATCAGGGAGGGAACAACGCGGGGCACACCGTGGTAACCGGCGGGAAAAAATATGTGCTGCACCTGGTCCCTTCGGGCATATTGAAGGAGGATAAAGTCTGTATAATCGGAAACGGTGTGGTAGTAAATCCCTATGCGCTTCAGGAGGAGCTGAACATGCTGAAGGAAGCCGGGGTCGGTGCAAAGTCAAGACTTTTTGTTTCCGACAGGGCCCACCTGATCATGCCCTATCACATAGAGCTTGATAAAGCGTACGAGGAATCGCTCGGTATCGGTACAACAAAAAGAGGTATAGGCCCTGCTTACACGCACAAGTATGCCAGGATCGGTATACGGCCCTGTGATCTTGCGGAAAAGGGTTACATGGAAGCCGCGGTAACACGCGCCCTTGACGAGGTAAATACGATACTTGTCAAGCGTTTCGGGAGGAAACCTGTTGAAAAGCGGGATGTAATGAAGACGATCGAAGAATACCGGGAGATCATAAACCCCTACCTGACGGACACCGCAAAATTGCTCAACCGCTATATACAGGAAAAACGGAAGATAATCTATGAGGGCGCGCAGGGTGTTCTGCTCGATGTCGACTGCGGTTCCTACCCTTATGTGACATCTTCGAGCCCGGTGCCCGGCGGAATTTTAACCGGGCTTGGAATAGGGTTGAAAAGCATAGGGGAAGTTGTCGGTATAATAAAAGCGTACACAACACGTGTCGGCAGCGGCCCTTTTCCCACAGAACTGGAAGACGAGACAGGCTCCCTTATGAGAGAAAGAGGTGCCGAGTTCGGGGCTTCAACCGGAAGGCCGAGGAGGTGCGGCTGGTTCGACGCTGTGTCGGTAAAATATGTGCTGATGGTTTCGGGAATAGACAGGCTCGCTATGACCAAGTTCGACGTGCTTGACGGGATAGGGCCTGTCAGGGTCTGTACGGGCTACAGGCTGGATGGACAGGTAATTTCGGATCCCCCCCCCCAATGTGAATGTTCTTGGAAGAGCTCAGCCGGTATATAAAGAGTTTGAAGGGTGGGATAAAACTGCGGGAGTACGAAGATACAAAGACCTGCCGGCGAGCGCAAAGGATTATGTGCGGGCGCTTGAGGATATGCTTGGAGTCGAAATCGCGATAGTCTCAACGGGACCCGCTGAGGAAGACACCATTATCAGGTCAAAGCTGGCGCTTGATTGATTTAAAGGCATTATAACACGGCTGCGCAGAAAGATTATTTTCAGGATAGGATCAGGATATATATATCCTGATCCTCAGGATCAGAATATATTACCACATAACCGGGAGGTCGTCCTGCCATGTCCGGCAACAAAGATTGGATCAAGCAAACTCTGCAGCACAGGGAGAGGGACCGAGTGCCCTTTAACTTCATGTTTACACCTCCGATACAGAAGATGCTGGAAAAGTACTATGACACAGCAGATATTGAAGAAGAACTGAATTTCCCTCTCAGGATACAGGCGCCTGAAACGATAAAGCCCCTGTACGCGCACCCGGATGAGTTCGGTGAAACCTTAAAGGATGAGTTCGGTGTAACCTGGACGACAAGCGAGATCGATCGGGGCGTACCCATTATCCCGTGCTTCCAGGGGCCGGACCTTGCGGCATACAGCTTTCCGGACCCGGCGTGGGAGTACCGTTTCAAAGGAATAGAAAAATGGTGTGATAAAAACAGGGAGAACTACACAATAATTTTTGTCGGTGATCTCTGGGAACGGGCGGCGTTCATGCGCGGTCTTGAAAATATACTTAGCGATGTTATTACAGAGCCGGGTTTTGTTGAAAAACTGCTCATGTGCCTGACAGATTATATTATGGAGACCATGCGTATTCTTTTTGACCGATATGAATTCGACGGGATAGGTGTAAGTGACGACTACGGGGCCCAGAACGGGATGCTGATGTCGCCCGAAGCCTGGCGGCATTTTATAAAACCGCGCCTGAAAGATATTTATTCATTCGCCAGGGAGAACGGGCGGACTATATTTCACCACTGCTGCGGGAGTATAAAGCCTGTTATCACGGACCTGATCGATATCGGGCTGGATATTCTTCACCCGATCCAGCCGGAAGCAATGGACGTATACGAATTGAAAAGGGAGTTCGGCAGGGATTTGACGTTTTGCGGGGGGCTCGGAACACAGGAGCTCATCCCCTACTCAAACCCCGATCGCATACGGGAAGAGATAAAAAAGCTCAAACACGAAATGGGGAAGGGGGGCGGATATATACTCGAGCCCGGGATCACGGTGCAGGCGGGCGCACCCCTGGAGAACCTGATCGCCATGATCGATGAAGCGGTGTTCAGGAAATGATCACTATTTGATTTCATCGGGTGATATTATTTAAGGATTATAATTAAGGAAGAATTATCCCCAAGGCAAAGGATTCGGGACTTACATGCATTGTCGTGAAAATCCGCCGGATTTTAATGCCCCGGTCCCGGAAAATAAAATGACAATTGCCGTAGGTCGTCTACAATCAATCCTCCCGGTTATCGATTTTAGCGGGTTGGGTTAAAGCCCGCAGAGCATCTTTGTGTGGGGTAATCACAAGGGCCGGTTTGGTCAGCGCGGTTTCCGGCAAGGGGTAGACCGGGGTAACCGGGCCATATTTAGCTTCAATTTCGGTGATTTCTCCAAATTCCAGGGCCCGCATCGGGCAGGCTGCTACGCAGGCCGGGGGCTTACCCTGATCGATATAATCGTAACAGAAGGTACACTTGGTCATTTTTTCGGCCTTCTCGTCATACTGCGGCGCGTCATATGGGCAGGTCAAACTGCAATGGCCGCAGCCGATACATTTATCCTCATCAATCAAAACAATACCATCGTCGCGCTTATAGATCGCCCCGGCAGAGCAGTTTTCCTGACATATAGGTTGCCGGCAATGGTTGCAGGCTATAGAAATGTTATAGGCAAACACATTACCGAGCCATGCATCACCCATTGGCAGCCAATCTCCGCCGGAAACCTCATACACCCGGCGCCACAAGAGTCCCTTCTCCAGGCCATGCTTATCTTTACAGGCCGCCTGACAGGTCTTGCACCCGGAGCAGGATGACGAGTCAAAGTAAAAGGCGTACTGCTTTATCATCCGGCTAGCCCTCCACATTCTCAATCTGGACCATGATTGTGTGCAGCGCATTGCTGAATGTCCAGGGTGTCCATCGTTGGGAGGATAAAACATTCGTCGAGCCAGCGCGGTCGACACCATTTTCATCAGGGGTCCACCAGGCGCCTTGAGGGATATCGATCACACCCGGCAGGATACGCACGGTTACCCGGCATGGGCAAATTGTCGCGCCGCGCTGATTGAACACCTTTACGTTATCGCCGTTAGATATGCCGCGTTCTTGTGCGTCTATAGGATTAATGATCACCCGCTGCGGGAAGGCGTCTCTCAGCCAGTCATTATTGTCATGTGTGGAGTGGACCCGCTGTATGGCGTGGTGACCCATAGCAAGGAGAGGATAACGCTCTGCCTCCGGCCCGAACGGGCTTTCCCATTCCTGGATGTATTTTGGCACGGGCGGAGCCGTATCCGGCTTACCCATGTCGTACAATGCCTTAGAAAATATCTCTATCTTGCCGGAAGGCGTCCGGAGCGGAAAAGCTTCAGGGTTGGCGCGGAAATCCTTGAAAGCGATGGCCGGCTCGGTCACCGGGACTGAATAGACACCTGCATTTGATGCTTCCAATTCGTCAAGGGTTGGAATGTCCGGAAAACGTGCCTCCCGGTATTCTTCGATACACCATTCGATCCAGGCCCGCGCGTCACGACCCTGGGTATACTCTTCACCGATCCCGAGCTTTTCCGCGAGATCAGCGCAGATCTGATAATCGCTTTTTGTTTCGTGGGGTGGATCTACAAGCTTTGGCATCAAAAGGACTTCATCCCCGTACTTCCAGCCATCTTCCAGCCCCCAGGTTTCGAACTGTGTGCAGGCGGGCAGGAGGATATCTGCAAAACGCGCTGTCGGGGTCAGAAATTGGTCCTGAACGGTAATGAACTCAATCAGGTTTTCATCACTGAGAAACTCCACGGTGCGGTTGATATTGCCATGCTGGTTTACAAGGGTATTGCATGCCACAGCCCAGATCAGCTTAATGCTGGTTTTTAATTTTTCCGCCCCGACCACACCATCTTCCGGCCCCATCTCAGTCCCCCGCAGCACTGCCTCAGACCAGAGGAAGCTTGGGATCATGGCTTTGACCGGATTTTCCCCGACTGGAAAAACATTCCAAAGGACCCCGCCGTCATCGGCCTGGTAAGCCATACCACTGGCCCAACCGCCACAGACGCCGACATTGCCGGTGATGGAGGCCAGCACGCATCCGGCAAGGACAGCCTGCTCACCATACGCCCGGCGCTGCATTCCGTAGCCCTGGTATAGCACGCCCGGTTTGATCGTGGCGTATTCACGGGCAATGCGTATAATCGTGTTGCGGGGGACACCGGTGAGGGCTTCAGCCCATCCTGGAGTTTTGGGAACTCCGTCTTTTGTACCCAGGATATAATCTTTATAGCTTTCTTCATGCTCCAATCCAGGCGGCATCCGGGTTTCGTCGAAGCCAATACAATGGGTGCTGACGAACCCGGCATCATACAGTTTTTCTTCAATCATCACATAGGCCATGGCGCTCATCATCGCCACATCTGTTCCGGGGCGGATCGGGACCCACTCATCCGCCAGGCTCACCGCGCTCATGCTCATGCGTGGGTCGATGCAGACGACCCTGGCGCCATTTTTACGCGCACACTTGATAAGGAAATCGCTGTTGGTGCCGTCCCGCATTTCGGCAGGGTTCCAACTCCACATGAGGATGTATTTTGAATTCAGCCAATCCTGACGCTGGTTGCCGGTTATATCTGTACCGTAGATGTAAGATGTCACTTGTTCAATCACACCCCAGCTGTAGCTGCTGTAGTAACCAAGACAGCCCCCGAACAAGTTCATCAAACGCTGGGCAGTTCCGGATCCCATAAGCTGGCTGCTGCCGCCTGTGCCGTACGGTATGTAAAAGGCACTATTGCCATAAGTCTCTTTTACCCGCTGCATTTCTCCGGCAAAGGTGCCTAGCGCCTCATCCCAGGAGATACGTTCAAATTTCCCTTCACCGCGTTTCCCGACCCGTTTCATAGGGTATTTGAGCCGGTCAGGATGGTATTGGCGCCGCAGGTAAGAGCGGCCGCGCACACATGCCCGCAACTGCGGGTCTGCAGTAGTGTCCGGCCGGTCGTCCGTTTCAAGTTGTGTGATGACGCCATCGTTGATGTGAGCGATTAATAAACATCGGCCGCCGCAGTTGTGCGCCGGGCATCCAACACGTACTATTCGAGTTTTCATTTGAACGTTGGTCTCCGGTGTTAAGATTTTACATTGCTATTCTTTCATACCTCTGATACTGCAATGTTATGAGAATGACATCTGGTTTTTATCCTCAAATCCATAAAATTTTTAATTTTTTGATAGAGTAAGATAATAATTTAATATATGGTAATATTGTTACGATTTATCTTGACCTGCATCGTTTTAAAGCATAGTATGTTGACTTATAAAAACAGTTGTATTTATAAGTTGTTTGGATTGATGAGATTACTTTTTCTCTATAAACTTTGAATATCATGTCATACTGGGCTTTCCCTGCAATATGAGCCATGGTACTATCCGTAACCCGTTATAAACCTCCAAAGATCAATCAAATCATACACAGGAAAAGACTGACCAATCTATTTGAAATGAGGAAAGGTAAGAGGCTTATTCTGCTCCATGGGAAACCGGGTGGGGGCAAGTCAACACTTGTGGCTGATTATCTCAAAACCTACGGCAAGCAGGCGCTTTGGTTTAATCTTGATATCGACGACAGCGATCCTTTTCTTTTTCTCAAACGACTTTTAGTAGGAATTATCAATCAGAAAGAAGAATATAAAAAATATTTGAACGAAGTTGAATCAACCCGTCCGGGAGAATCTCCGGACCATTTATTTGATATACTCATCAGCTGTGTTGAATTAGAAAAAGACAGGCATTATAGCATTGTACTGGATAATTTCGAAATAGCTGAAGGCTCTCAGAGGATCCAGGAGCCTATTAATTACCTTATAGAAGCTATCCCTGATAATGTTGACCTTTTCATTTTAAGCCGGACCTATCCGCACCTGGCTATACATAAATTCCGGTCTGATAAAAAATTACTTGAAATAAATGATAATAACTTAGCTTTTACCACCCTGGAGGTAAATGAGCTTTTCAACAGAGTTTACGCAATTTCCCTCAGCCCGGAATTGGCAGATAACATCAGAGAAGTTTGCGGAGGCTGGGCTATAGCTCTTGGGCTTCTTTCCGAGGCATTGCAAAACAAGTCTGAAGAGGATAGAAATCAGTTTATTGATAAATTGCTGCAAACGGAGAGCTTTCCTGCTATTGACAAATATTTTGCGGAAGAGATATTTGGTAAACTCGAGCTTGAAGAAAGGGAACTTTTTGCCCGGCTCGCTGTCTTTAATCAAATTACTCCTGATTTGATAAAGAAAATATCCGGCTACGAGGAGTTTGATATACTTCATGTGCTGGAACAAAGAAACCTTTTCCTTGAAATTCAGGACCAGGAAAAGAAGGTTTATTCTTTCCATAGACTTTTCTCAAAATTTCTTTCCACTCAGTTCAGAAATCTTCCTGATATAGAGAAGATTTCCATTCATAAACTGGCAGCTGAATTTTATCTCGAAAGAGGCGAAGTGGGGAAAGCCTTCGATCATCTTATACTCGGGAAAGATTATCCGGGGGCGGAAAACATCTTTCTTCGCGATGCGGATGAATTAATGAAACAAGGTCAATACAATACACTCCGAAGAATGGTGGAAACTTTCCCTGCTGACATACGGAAAATGCGTCCACTCCTGCTCTACTATCACGCGATCACGACGAATTTAATACATCCTGTTACAACACGAAAAATTCTTTTCTCTCTCATCTCATATTTTCGCGAAACAGAGGATTGGAACAGGGAAGCAAAGATATACTCTGTTTTCCTGACCAATTTTCTCTTTTACCAGGAAAACCGGGAGACTGTTACAAATATCATCAATACGGCATCTGTTTTTTTAGCCAAAGCAGAAAGGTATCTTGACCCTGAGAATAAGGAAGTGCTCAAGGCGCTTATACCATTGGGGAAGTGGTGGATAATGCCGGACAGTGATGAAGCCATCGAAATGGTTTTAACGTCAGAGGAGACATCGCTCAGATTTAATAATGAAGAGGGTCTGTTGTTCTCTCGTATTGTACTATCTCGAATGTATCTCGATAGAGGAGAATTTCAGGATTCGAAAAATATTCTGATAACTGCGGAGAGGAGGCTCAATAAAAGCGGGGCCACTCAACAATATGAGGCGCTTCTGCGCTTTTACCTTGGTGATACGTTTTTCTATATTGGAGACCTTTCATATGCTATACAACAGGTAAGGAAGGGGCTTGAAACACCATATCAGGGCTTTGCATTCCGACCCTATCTGGAGCTGAATCATGCGCTATACACCCTCTATGCCGAAAACACGGATGAAGCGGAGCTCATTATTGAATCGATCAGCGGAAGGGAAATCGGGGGAAATTTAATGCTTCGCTATTACTGCATTTACCTCCTTCAAATGCTTTTAGCTTATCGGAAAGGAAACAGAAGACGCGCGCATTATTATTGTAAACGGCTAATGCAGCCGGAAAATGAGCTTCTCTTGATGACTGATTATCCCTACAGTTACCTCGCGCTGGGTGAAGTGAATTTATTCATAGAGGAATATGATGCAGCATCAACTATATTGAAAACTATGCTGGAACAGGCGCCTGTCGGGATGTATCCCTACCCTAACGCCACTGCTTTTGGAATTTTAGGGCTTGTTTATTCAAGGCGTGGAGAGAAAAAAGAAGCGAGAAAATATTTTCAACAAATGATAGAAATATTGAAATCAAAAACGTATCGAAATCTTGACATATGCGATCCCGATCTCCTCAGAGATATCGCACGGCAGTCTAAAAGTCCTGTTTTTTCGGAATTTTTACGTCTAAAGGAGGGGTTAAAAGAAGTTCAAAGTACAACCGAACCCTTACTTGAGTTTCATACATTCGGTGAATTTCGTGTTTTCGTAAATGGAAAGGAAATTCCCGGACCTGTTATTACAAGGCAAAAAAAAGTGATAGACCTTCTCAAAATCCTTATCGTACACAGGGACAAGGGGATATTAAAGGAAAGGGTATGTGATACTTTTTGGAGGGAATATTCCCCTAAAAGTTCGCGCGATAATCTCAACACTATTATTTGCAGGCTGCGGAAGTTACTTGGAAGAGAAAAAGAGTATATAGCCACTGATGCTGATTCCATTCGCCTGAAAGAAGGGACCTACACCATTGATATCGATAAATATACGGAGTATATCAGGTACGGTGAAATTGCAGAAAAGAAGGGTGATGTAAACGCCGCATTGAATTTCTATCGAAAAGCTTCATACCTATACAGTGATGATTTTATGGCGAAGGACCTTTACTATGATGATATCCATGATGAAAGAGAACGTCTGAAGAATGGTTACAAACATTTTATGTTCAAGATCGCGAAAATGGGTCTGGATACAGGGAACTTCCTGTACACCATTGAAGGGGCAAAAAAATTAATTTCGAAGGATCCGATCTGTGAATCTGCACACAGGCTCCTTATGATTGCGAGCGCTATCTCAGGAAACCGGAGTGAAATTCCGAGAATCTTTAACACTTTGAACGAAAAACTTTTATGCGATTATGATATACAGGCAGACCCGAAAACTGTTGATCTGAAGAACAGACTGCTTTCGGGAGATACTCCTGAGCCTTCGATGTGGCAGGATGAAATTCTTATCTAAAACCCCAGGAAGTAGTTATTTACGATGTCAGCATGTACAAATCTAACTCTCTTCCCGGTATCTCTCCGTAACAATTCTGGCCTCAGTAAAAAAGTTTACAGCTTCCTTCCCCTGTGCCTTAATATCAGCAAATAGTGAAGCCTTCATGCCGCCGAAAGGAAGGTAGGCAACCGGAGCCGGTATTCCTGTATTTATCCCGATCATGCCGGCTTCTGTTTCCAGCTTGAACAGGTAAGAAACACGGTGCGCAACCGGTGTGTTGCGCCAGCTTTTAAAAGCTTCATGTGCTGCCTTTAAAGTCCGTTCTGTTTCCGATATCGTTGAAAGTGGTACCTGGGAAATAACCTCTCCGGTACTCGGGTTTTCAACATCAAGATATCCGTTGTTGTCCGCTTCCACCCATTCTCCATTTACGTAGTTTTTTATTCTCCGTATCTCCACAGAAACCACCTGTTCTATAAGCTTTTACTGTTTTATTGGTCTTTTGGAATGTGTTAATTAGAGAATATTTATACTTTAAATCTTTTTATTTCTCAAACACAGTCCCGCGGGAACCACCACCGCGTATATTACCGGCCGCTGCCAAAATAGGTCCTATTAACTTCCGCAATTGTTGATTCCAGTATGCCGATCCCCGTATCCATAAGATCCTTCGGGATATTCAGCGGTGGAAAAATCCGCACACCTTCGCCGCCGGTTACCATAAGAACGCCCTTTTTATACATTTTTTCGCAGAAATCCCTGGTATCTATCGGCTCCTTCGTTTCCCTGTCTTTCACCAGCTCGATACATATCGCAAGCCCCTTTCCCCTCACATCTCCGATGATCTCATATTTCTCCTTCATCTCCGATAAGATTTTGAGAGTGTAATTGCCAAGCTCTTCAGCCCTTTCGATCAACTTTTCTTCATAGAGTATGTCCAGGAATGCGAGAGAAGCTGCGCAGGAAACAGGATTCCCGCCGGTTGTTGTGCAGTGCGCTCCGGCAGGCAGGTCCATGATATCACTTTGTACTGCAGCTACAGACAGCGGGAGGCCGCCGCCGATACCCTTACCGAGAGTCACGATATCAGGTACAATATTCAAGTGCTCTAAAGCCAGGAATTTCCCCGTGCGTCCGCAGCCGACCTGAACTTCATCATCTATAAGGAGTATACCGTATTTTCGCGCCAGCTTCTGCAATTTTGGAAAAAATTCCGGAGGCGGAACAATATATCCGGCTTCTCCCGCAATCGGCTCAAAAAAGAAGCCTGAAACTTCTTCCGGGGGAACGAATTTTTTTAATACCCACTCATCGATAAAATCAACACACCAGAGGTCACAGTCAGGGTATTTGAGTTTGTAGGGACATCGATAACAATAGGGATACGGTACAAGGACCACCCCCGGCATCAGGGGATGGAATCCCTGCCTCTGGACCGGGCTTGTAGATGAAAAAGACATCGTACCAAAGGTCCTTCCGTGGAATGAATCGATGAACCCTATAAACAATTGATTTTTCGAAGAATGTTTTGCTATCTTCAAAGCAGCTTCATTCGCTTCGGTCCCGCCGCTTGCAAAGAAATACTTGCATTGCATCGGCATTATTTTATTTAATCTCTCGCCAAGCAAAACAGCTTCCCTGTAGCGGAAATCAGTATACGAATAGTGAAGGAACTTTTTTGCTTTCTCGGTTATTGCTTTTACTATACGGGGGTTAGACTGCCCGACGCTCAAAACTCCGAGCCCGGAATTCCAGTCTATATACTTGTTGCCGTCAACATCTTCAACAACAGACCCCTCTCCGCCGGCAATGACCACTGGGTAGTAATAGGGTCTGTTGTACGGAGCCATTAGCTTGCTGTCCCTTTGGACCCATTTCAAGGCTTCCGGCCCGGGAGGGGGAACAACGATTTTCGGTGCATTTTGGTCCATAATTCTCCTCCAATTAAATAAATGAACATATTCCTTTGTATTTCAATCAGGAAGAAAGCTCCTTATCCGCCGATTGTATGATCTTTTTCAGTTCCTGCTGTATCTCATTAGTGAGAGGTTTTGGTTTATGATTTTCAACGATCCATTTTATTTTCTCCATTGAAGCCTCGGAAGGTTTTAGGAAATCAGTGTCCTCTGGTGACCACCGGTTAGCGATTCCGGGCTTATAGAGCTTTCGAAGATTAATCTTGGTATGCTCTCTGTTTAGATAGTGCCCTCCGGGTCCAACCGCCATTATCTCATCCAGAGCAATGGTTTCTTCGTTTACCTTGACCCCTTCTACGGTTTCTTTGATGGAGCTGACTATTTCGTTGTCAAAGAGGATCTTTTCCGGATAGACCAGAGTATAGGCTTCAAGCAGCCCTATTACCGGAATGACCTCCGGTCCTGTGAGACATACGAATATGGCATCTATCGCGTTGTCTTTACCGGTTTGCCATTCATCAGGTGTACGTGAGTCAGTGCCACCGTAGTAGGCCATAACCGGAAGATTGTAGAAATGACCCATATCAACCCCTCCGGCGTACATCAGAGGCTTCTGCAGCGCCGGTGAAAAAATACCACCTGTATGCGGATTCAGCATTTCGGGAAGATAGGAGTAATACACGGGAGCACCCGGATAGGCGAGCTGAATGAGACACAAAGCGCTCAGAATTTCAGCGTTCCCGACAACCATGTTGCCGGCAACTGAAGCAGGCGAAGTGGAACACATGGAAGGCATGGACATAAAGCCGACCGGGAGGCCCGCGTCGGCGAACACAAGTGCGGATTCAAGGGCGCCTTTGTCCTGCGACAGGGGTGCAACTGTGCAGACAAGCAGAGAGAGCGGGGGACGCTTTTTCATCGCGGCCCTGCCTCCCGCAACCACAGCCGCCATCTCAACCGCAAATTTTGCTGCATGCTCTTCAACACAGCTTATTATGTGAACATGTTTCTCTGTAAAATTAAATGATGCATCGAGCTCATGAAGCGGAATAACAGAAGCAGGCATGTCCTGCGCGCTTACCAGCGGCCAGTAGAAGCTGACGCCCGGTAGATAATCGGATATCAGCGCCATCAATTCAACGTCTTTCTTTTTTGAAGCCCGGCGCTCCCGGGTCTCGAGGTCGACCGTCGTTGTGCCGGTACCATCGGTCCCTATATAGGTTTTTGTCCCGTCAAGATAGAGGTCCAGATCAGAAGAGCACCTTGAGGCCATTGTAAAGGCCCTGGGCGCTTTCGACAGGGAGGATGTGAGCAAATCGGGAGGAAATTTCACGATCTGTTTTGAAAAATCAACCCGGGCTCCGGCGTCAGCAAAGATTTTTAGAGCTTTTTGAGACGGAAATTTGATACCGCTTTCCTCCAGAACCGCAAGGGTGGCCTGGTGGATCTTCTCCATTTTTTCATCAGTCAGCACCTTTATCTTCATTTCCGGTGAAACTTCAATTGGCATGATCTCAGACAACGATATCTCCTTTCTAAATTTTATTCGGCAAGTACGTTACTGTACCTGCTGTTCCAGTAGACGCATACTTCCATTTCCGTGTACAAGTTAAAATCAGGCTGAATCGTTTTGCTCAAATGCAACGTTACCAGCCTTTTCTTGTCATTAAGCAGGACAGTGACCTCGGTAAAATCACCCTGATAAAAAACTTCCCGCACCCTTCCCTTAAAAGCGTTATCCCAGGTTCCGGCGCTATTTTTATTCGTGATTTGGACAGCTTCGGGGTTAACAGAGACACCTGTAATATCCTTCTTCGCAATGTCTTTGTTCAAAAAGGCAGAGATACGTAAGCCATCCTCGGTCTGCACCTGGATCTTATCACCCTTTTCAGCCACCACATTTCCCCGGAAGATGTTCGATGATCCCATGAATGAGGCCACGAAGCCCGTTTTCGGTGACTCATAAATCTCACCCGGCTTTCCTGTTTGTATCACATTCCCACCACGCATGACGCCTATACGGTCCGAAAGGCTCAGTGCGACCTTCTGATCGTGAGTGACATAGAGAAAAGTCGTGGCAACCTCTCTCTGGATCCGTTTCAGCTCAACCTGCATCTCTTTGCGCAGTTTCCGGTCCAGGGATGCAAGAGGCTCATCGAGGAGAAGTATGTTAGGCCGCAGTACGAGTGAGCGTGCGAGCGCAACACGCTGCTGCTGCCCCCCGCTCAGTTGCTGCGGGCGTCTGTTTTCCATTCCTTCCAGCTGCATCAAGATCAGCATAGCCTTCACCTTGCGACGAATATCCGCCTTCGGCATCTTTTTTCGTTCCAGACCGAAAGCGATATTTTCGTCAACTGTCATGTGGGGAAAGAGGGCAAGCTGCTGGAAAACGATGCTGCAGTTCCTCTTATAGGGGGGGGTATTATTCACCAATGTGTTATCTATAAGAATATCTCCTTCATCAAGCGACTCCAGACCGGCAATGAGGCGCAGGAGTGTGGTTTTGCCGCATCCGCTGGGACCGAGTAAAGAAAATATTTCTCTTTCCTTTATCTTCAAACTCACACCATTTACCGCGGTGACATTGCCGAAACGTTTAACGACATTTCTCACTTCCAGACATATTTTACGGTTATTGTTTTCTCCCTCACGGGTTTTTTTGATCTTCCTGTCCATAGATAATTTTTCCCCTTATACTAGCTCTTTTTCGGATGCTTTACAGATCATTTATACTGGTGCCCGTTCAAACTATGGGCCCGTTTGTATGCTGCCAAGTTCATTCATCCTGCTTTGGTTTATTTTCATCAAATTTCTCACCTTTTTTTTGTGTGATATGGAACAGCAGAAGCATGAGTATGGTAATTACAACGAAAATTGTGCCGATTGTATTAATCACCGGTGTGGCGCCGTATCTGAGCTGAGAAAATATGTATATGGGAAGCGTTGTGATGCCGGCACCGGCTACAAAATAGGTGATCACGAAATCGTCGAATGACCATGGAAAGACCAGCATAGCTGCTGCGGCAATGCCGGGAAGAAGCAACGGCCCGATAACTTTCCTAAACGCGGTGAATCTGTTGGCGCCAAGATCCATTGCAGCCTCCTCCCAGGCCCAGTCAATGCGCTGCATTCTCCCAAGAATGACAAATACGGCCAGGGGGGTACTGAATGTTATATGGGCAATAATAATACTTACATATCCGAGCGTCATATGTAAAAATCTTGAGAAAAAAACCAGAAGGGCGGCCCCTGTAACGACATAAGGAAGCACTATCGGGAGAAGGATAACTGTCCTCAAAAATTTTTTAAAACGAAATTTTAGTTTGTACAACCCATAGGCGGTCACTGATCCAAGCCCTGTTGAAACAATCACTGTAATAAAGGAAATAATCAAACTCCTGACAACAGCCTGCCTCAACGGTATATTTGTAAAAAGTTCTGCATACCATTTTAACGTAAAGTGTTCCCATTTTATCCCAAACTCATTGCTGCTGAAAGAGAAAACAATGAGAATCACAACGGGTGCCCATAAAAAGACGTACACAAAAATGGAAAGCGCGAATAGAAGATTACCTTCTTTTTTACCTGATGATTTCATACCAGTTTCTCCAATGCATCCTCCCCGCCTAATGTTATGGATAGATACAGCACGAGAACAACAATCGCGCTGAGAAATATCGCCAAAGAAGCCCCGCCCGGGATATCCCCGACCTGGATGAACTTATGGGCAATTAGATTTCCTATCATCATGACCTTGGACCCTCCAAGGAGAGCCGGTACAAGCCAATCACCCAGCGAAGGGATAAAAACCAATATTGTTCCGGCTATGAGCCCCCCCCTGGATAAGGGAACGGTGATCTTGAAAAAACGCGTAAAGGGATTTGCCCCTAAATCATAAGCCGCCTCAAGGAGCGACGTATCCAGACCTTCTATTGACGCGAAAAGAGGCAGGATCATGAAAGGGAGCCAGGTATACACAAGGCCCAGGATCACAGTCGTTGGCGTGTACAGCATTTCAAGCGGTGTGGAGATAATATTCAATCGCAGCAAAAGATTGTTCAACAGCCCGGTGCGGCTGGTTATTGTTTTAAAAGCATAGAGTCTTATAAGATAGGCTGTCCATGACGGGATTATGATGAGCAGCAGGAACAAAGCTTTTCGTTTCCCCCCATGTTTTGAAATGTAATAAGCGGTCGGGTAGCCGATCAGTATGCAAATTATGCTTGTCAGGAATGAATAATATAAAGACCGGATGAGTACACGCAAATAACCAATTTTAATCAATGATTGATAGTTTTTAAGTGTAAATTTATATATGATTCTTCCATAATCCCCGGTTTGCAGGAAACTGAAAAAAAGAATAATGACTAAAGGGGCGAGTACAAAGAGAAACACCCATAGAGAAATGGGTCCTATATAGATTGGAAGCTGGATGTTGAAAATATTTTTTTTCCGTTTTTCTCTTTTTATATCAATATCCTGTGAATATGAACCCATAGGGATACCTCTCTTTAACCTCTGTGTTTTAAGTGTACGACATGGCTGTCTCTCTTTTTGTTGCGGGGGAGCCCCGAACGCCCTACGTGTTATGGTCAAAGCCAGCTGGGATAATCGTCTTTGGAAAACGGGAGGGACCCGCATTTAAGGCTGTCCTCAATTACGGGATACCTCCCATTTCAATTCTATTTCATGTACCCTACTGTCTCAGCTCTTGCCATATCTTCTCTCTCAATTCCAGGCCCTTCCCTGTATAGGCTCTGGGATGGACAAACTCGCATTTTTTCAAATAATCTTCAGAAACGTCAACACCGGGCCAATTTCTCATCTCTTCGGACAGATGTTTGGCAGTCTCTGTGTGGTTTGGTGCGTAACCGATCGTTGAGATGAGCAGCGCGTTGATTTCCGGACGTAATAGATAATCCATAAAAAGGTGCGCCGCTGCCGCGTGTTTCGCGCCTTTTGGAATAACCAGACTATCTACACCCATCAAGGTCCCGTTAGGATCGAGGGCCCCCCGGATTGCGTCATTCTCCTTGCTTAAAAACCACGACTCACCGATCCATAATTGTGAAGCCCAGGCCTCTTCTTCCAGCAGCACCCTCTTCGGCCACTCATCCCAGGACATCATGTGAGGCTTAAACTCCACCAGAACATCCCTTGCCTCCATCAATTCCTTTTCATTATCCGAGTTGTATGAGTATCCAAGGGAAAGAAGGGCGGAACCGATAACCTGATACATTGTCTCGAGCATGGTTATCTTGCCGGACCATTTTGGAGCATCTTCAAAGAACATCTTCCAGGACCCTATATCAGGGTCGTTCTCGTCAACATACTTTGTGTTGTAGAGCCAGGCGAGAAAGTAGAAATCGGTAGCTATCCCGTATTTGTAACCCGGGTCATACCAGGCAGTCTTGGTTTTTTCCGGCAGGTACCTTTGGGCGTTTGGTATCCAGTCGTGGTTCAGTTCCTGGAGGAGCCCCAATTCCTTCATCGTGATCATTCCTCTTATCTCAGGAAGTGTGATGTCGTAATCAGCATTCGGATCCAATTTGATCTTGGTGACCATGTCATCCACGCTGGCAAAGTTGTCCCGAACAATCTTAATTCCGTACTCTTCGGAAAAGCCCTCATATATCTCCTCGGGCCACCACTCTGCCCAGTCAATAATGTGCAGTACTTTCCCCTCTTTCTCCAGCTGTTCCATAATGCCCGCGGTTTCTTCACCCCCGGATGCCGCTTCCTCTTTGCCGTCACCGCCGGCAAATATCTGCACTGCCATAGCCGCAGTAAACAGTAAAGTAAAACAGAAAACAGCACAGATTTTAAAAACTTTTTTCTTGCTCATAACTTTTCCTCCTATTAATAAGATTTATAAAAATTTCCTGCCTGCAAATTAATGTATGACCATCTGCTGCTCCTACGCACTTTGAATGAATTTTTTAGCCAGATCAATGGCAACAATCGCATTTTTACCATACCCATCCGCACCTATTTCTTCCGCCCACTCTTTGGATGTCGGTGCGCCGCCGACCATGATCCTTAACCTGTCGCGAAGGCCCTCACTTTTTACCGCATCGATTATTTTCGCCTGATATGACATAGTTGTTGTAAGCAGAGCAGACATTCCAACAATATCAGCGTCAACCTCTTTAATTCTGGAGATAAAAGTATCGACATTTACATCGGTTCCAAGGTCAAATACTTCAAATCCATTGGCAGCCAACAGGCATGCGACTATTGTCTTCCCGATATCATGTACATCACCTTCAACAGTACCGATAACGACTTTACCAAGTTGAACACGTTTTTCCCCTCTTTTTGTGATTTCCTCATCAAGAATGCTTACTGCTTCCTGCATGGCTTCACCGCTAATAATAAGTTCCGGGAGGAATAACAGGCCCCGGGCAAAATTATCCCCGACAGTTTGAATCCCCTTTGTAAAAGCACCAATTGATTCAATAGGATCTATACCTTCTTCCAGGGTTTCGCCGGCAAGTTTGACCGCCTCCTTCCTGTTTCCATCAATGATCGAACGGTTTATTTTTTCAAATATGTCTTTAATTTTTTCCTCGTCCTTCATCTCACATTCCTCACAATAAAAGGTATTGAATATTTTACACTTTCATTCTTTCATGGTTCTAACAAGACAATGATATAATCATTATATTTTAACACGAAATTCGAGTTTTAAACTTTCATCCTCCGAAAGTATCTGCAGCTTTGTTTTTATGACCGATCAGTAAAAGATTCCTTCTCCGTTTCGGCTTTTTTCAAGATATAGGTCAATTCTTCTTCAACAGCACCGGAAAAAGGTTCGGGTTTGTGTGTAGCCAGGATCTGTTCAACCTTCTCCCCGGCCACTGTGTGGAGCGGCTTTGACCCCTGCTTCTCCCAGGTTTCAAAGGCACTTATATCAGCTATCCGGGATTCCCACCTTTCCTTGTAATGCTCAACGGTATGTTTTTCCCCTAAATAATTTCCCCGCGGGCCGACTCCGTGAATGACATCTACAGCCAAAGTATTTTTATTTACTTCAATCCCGCGGATGTATCGTAAGGCATAATCGATAATCTCGTTATCGATGACCAGAGACTCCGGGCAGGTAATGCGGCAGCTTTCCAGGGCTCCCAGCCCAAGAAGAATATCAGGAGCGTTCATCAAAGACGGGATAAGACCGATGGCCTTTTCATAACCGGACTGGGCATCGAGAATTTTGGAGCCAGTGCCCATATTTCCGGTCTCCCGCGGCAGGTCATAAAAGCGGGCTAGTTGTTCAAGTCCCAGATTCATCAGAATAGCCTCCGGTGAATGTATACCGGCTCCCGTTCTGAAATCGGCAGTACCGGTGTCAGCTGCATATACAATTGGCGCTCCAGAACTGGCAAACTGGTAGATAACCAGGCCCCCTAAGAACTCGGCATTGCTGACGGCCATTGTCCCCGCAAGAGAGACCGGCGCCGAGACACCGGCCATCGGCATCGGGTAGATCACCAGTGGAACTCCCGCCTCTGCCAGTTTCAGGCCTGCTTCGGTCATTCCCTTATCAAAGCGAAGAGGAGAAATAACACAGATGACCATCGAAAAAATAGGTCTGGCCTTTAATTCCTCTCTCCCGCCGGCTATAGCTGAAGCTATTTCGATCTGATACCCGGCTTCCATTGCATTCGTAGAGTCTCCCTCGAAATGCTTTTCTGTATTTTTCATGGTTGTGTACATGTTATATACATGCAGCAGGGGGTCGGGTACATCACCGCATCCACCCAACAGCCAAATTAAATCTACATGGTCCAGATAATCAGCAATGACCGTATTGACGGCCAGATCCTTTTTGGTTGAGTATTTTCGCTCTCCTGTTTCCAAATCATAGACAAAAGGATAACCGCCGTCGGCACAAAAATGGGGTTTTCCCGTATTCAAAACAAAGTCGTTCTTTGGATTTCTTCCGCAGTATTTTATTTGGCGCGGGGCTCTCTTCAGGGCCTCTTCGACAAGATTCGGGGGAATCCAGGCCATCTCATTCTCATAATCAACTTTTGCTCCCGATCTTTTTAGAATATCAAGAGCCTCTCTGCTGCCGACTGAAATACCTGTTTTCTCCAAAATTTCCATTGAAGCCCGGTGAACAGCATCAAGCTCTGCTTCAGACAAAAAACTCATTTTGTGTGTGCCCATAGCTCAAATCCTTTATATAATTTTCTTTCGTCTACAGTTAATACTAATGTATAAGCCCCGCCTCGTATGATGACAGCCGGTTCAGTATAAGCATCCCGGCCGTCATCATTACTCGAGGTGAGCTGTAGTTCGCTATATCGGGAAAGTACTCCTTTGTTCTTTCATACCGCTGATATTCTGATGTTACAGCCGTTAAATGGAAATCTTTTAAAGCATTAAAAAATTATTTACACGGAGAATATTTCCCGTGGATAGTTCGTGAGCAATTCAGCTCCCGAACCGGTAATCAGCACGGTATCCTCCAGCCTAATACCTGAATTTCGTCCGGCCTTAATCGAACCCTGGAAAAAGGCCACGACCATATTCTTCTCGATCTTTGAGCCTTGATTTGATGAACTCCCCGACTCCAACCTGGGCAGTTCTTCGACATGGAGGCCAAGGCTATGGCCCACAAAACCGATCAACCGGTGAGAAGCCGGCTCTGTCACTTCATGTACAGCAGCTTCAATTTCTCTGAAGGAAACACCCGGGCGCAGCTTTGCCAATACTGTGTCCTGGGCCCGACGCAAAGAATCAAAAGCAGATTGAATCTTCCCACCCGGTTTCCCCACGACAAATGTCCGGGCAATATCTGAACAGTAGCCTCTATAGACTGCTCCAAGGTCTATGGCCACCATATCTCCCTGCTCTATCTTTTTTTGGGTTGCAAACCCGTGAATCAGCCGGGCTCGAGGCCCCGAGGCTACAATGGTGTCATGCCTCATCGTATCAGATCCGAGGGCGATCATGTGTTGTTCGGCAAGGGCGGACACCTCAAGCTCTGTTACTCCGGGCCTTAATGATTCTTTAGCGACTCTCATCCCCTGTGCTGAAATTTCGCAGGCTTTCCGTATAAGGTGTATCTCCTCTTCGGATTTTATCGATCTCAGCCTTTCTATTGCCTCAAAAGCATCTGCCAGCTCGATACCGGGCAAAGACCGTTTTAGAGAGTTCCCCAGATATTCCATGGCATAATCGTCTACCCCGACCGGTCCTTCAGCTGCACTAAAAGAATCAAGTATTTTTGAGACTACCTTTCCCTGAGTGGCCGGGGTGTAAGAGTGGACATTGATCCCATGTACTGCCCCCAGAGCAGCCTCTTTATCAAGCCACATCACTGCCAGTTCCGGTTGAGCCGCCCTGGGAATGATGACGGCACCACACGCATGTATGCTGGGCTCTGTCACACCCGCAAAGTACTGGATATTCGCGGCATTTGCCATTACCAGTGCGTTGTAATTTTTTTTAATCATCAGGTCATGTGCGGCCTTTTGTCTTTGAGTCAGTCCTGTGTTCATCGGTTATTCCTTTTTTTATTTCTTTGGCTTCAACCGGTTCCAATCCAGAGAGATATAACGCATGAAAAAAAACAAACACATCAATACTGCACAAATATATGCACTGCCCCAGGCCCAGGTAACACCCTTGCCAAGGACAAAAATTACAAAATACGCAGCCGGGACCATGAAAAACCAGGTGCAGAACAACGTGGCAAGAAATGTAAAAGTGGTATCCCCTATCCCTATGAGGGATAAAGAGAAAACAATCTGGGCCCCATCAAATATCTGGAAAAAGGCGCTAAATCTGATCATGATTATCAGGAATGCCAGCACTCTTTCATCCCTGGTAAAAAACATCCCGATTTGCTGCGGAAAAATAAAGAACAGACCACCCATAATGATCATGAATACGGCAGTATAAAGCTGGATTTCAAGCCCTGTATGCCTGGCAATCTTATTTTCCCCATTGCCGATTTTGTGCCCTAATATTATTTTCGCCGCCTGTCCAAAGCCGAAGGCAGGAAGAAATGCCATGCTAACAACATTCCAGGCAATTTCCTCCGCTGCCAAAGATACCTCACCCAGCCTGGCTATAAAGGCAACATACACAAGAAATGCGCTGCTTTCCGAAAACTCCTGACTGGAAATCTTGATCCCTTCCCGAAGAAGCAGCCAGGTTGTTTTTATAGAAAAATGCTGCCGGAATCTTTTTCTCTTCAATTTTATAAACAGCCTGCTTGCGTAGCCGGAAAAAAGAGAAAACATGCACAATGATGCTAAAAGTGTTGCAATTCCGGCTCCCCGGACCCCCAGCCGCGGAAAACCGAATTTTCCGAATATGAGTAAATAATTTAATATAAGATTGACCGCATGACTTGAAATGCGTATCACCATGGGCCTTTTTGTATCACCGGTTGCCTTGATTACTTCGTCCAAATTTTCACTCATCAAGTCAAAAGGGAACGCGATTAAGCGGTAAACAAAGTACTGGCTCCCAATTGCGATGACCGCTGCAGGTGCTCCCATCAATCGATACATTGTATCAGACAACACCCGTGGAAGCAGAGCGAACAGCAACCCGGCAACGGCGGAAAACAAAAAGCCGATCACCGCCCTATCCAGAAAATCTTCGGTTTTGCCGCCCCCGTAAGATTGAGCGCAGAGATAACCTGCTGAAAGCGCCGGTCCATGACCGAGAACGAGCAGATTCCAATAGAGGGTTCCTCCAACTCCGACCGCCGCAATGGCTGTCGGTGATATCGTACCTACCATTATTAGATCCAGCATGGCGGTAACGGTGAAAGAAGCCTGCGTAAAAAAGGCGGGCAGAGCAAGTCTGAAAATTTTCCTGGTTTGAAGTCTGTACATAGGATGTGGATTGAGTCCCCGATTTCGTCAATGTTTTACAGGAAGATTTTTATTCCCGTCGGTTTGTCATGGACTTGAAAAGATTGACCGAATTGATCTCGATCTCCAGCAATTCGGCAATCCGGCATTTGGCCAGTATACCCTCCGGGCCTCCTGCCGTTGACATGACAACGCCGATACCCAACTCCTTACGGAGCGGGTACATCACGTCTTCATCTGTCAGGTCGATTATGTCGATCCCCAGCTTATCTGCCACATACCGCTTGGCTTCGGCTAATTTCATCCTGCGGGTCATCTGCATCCAGGCCACCAGATCTCCGGCAGTCCGGATACCTCCCATACCTGCAGCCGCGATATGAGCAAGAGGCATACCAAAGGGATCGCCGACACCCAGCTACAACCCGTCCGCTTTGCCGATAAGCGCCAGGGCCTTCGATGCCCTTGTGACACAATCAATAGGTGTTTCCACACACATGGGGACTCCGCACACCCCCATGCCGACATTGGGGTGGATCGGAATATCGGCGACCCTGGCGGTTTCTTTGACAAAAGTTACAGCCCGGGCCAGGTTCCACGGAATAGATTTAGTGGTGTTGATGTTGACCGTGGGGCCGAAAATATCTGTTCCTGCCGCTTCTGCTATCTTAACCTGTTTGTGAGGATACATGCCTGCCAGCCGCTCTCCGTTGAAAGTAAGTTGACTGTGCATACCCAGGATAAATTCCGATGACATTCCCATTTCCACTGCCATATTTGGAGCTGCCTTCTTTAACTCTTCGACAGCCAGCAGAGTAGCGTAGAAATCAGCGTCCCCGGCTGACCCTGTGGTATCGAAGTTTATACCTTCACCGCCTATTTGATACAGATTTTTCCCGACAAACACCATGTCTTCTTTAAGCTGCCCGGCTGCTGCCTCCTGGGCTTCCCGGGCTTCCTTTATTTTTCCTTTCGGTAAAAGTTGGGCCGGATTTGGAAAGGGCCCGTCGGGCTGATAGTAGAGACCCAGATTTGGCTGGGCGCCATAAAAAAAAGGTACCGTGGTCGCCTGCGAGGTTGAGTAATAGCCCTGCATCTCACTGTCGATCAAGGCTTTTGCAGGCTTGAAGCTGTAATCGGTATGCCCTGTTGAAACAGTATCGGCCGCAAATGCCCGCTCATAGGCCAGAATCGAGTTCTGCTTGCTTATAGGCAGACCGGCGCCTCCATCAGCTTCCGCCGAACAGAGCACCATGGCAACCCCATCATCGGTTACAACCAGTTCTTCCCCGGGCGGGACACTGACTATTCTTCCCGGCTCCGCAATGATCTGAAAAAGCTGTATCAAATAGGCGGTGAAGGTATAAACTTC
>DRHN01000285.1 GCA_011049595.1 Spirochaetota bacterium
ACTTTCACAAAAATCGTCAAGCATATTTATTATTGGTGCTGTTCAAGGTGCACACGGCAGATACATATACACAGATGAGAAAACAAACTTCGAAGATCGTAAGTAAACCAAATCCAAAAATATGTATTTGCAATAATTCATCAACATAGTGGAAGGAAATCGACCGTATAATAAAAAGACAGCTTAATGATACGGTACCGAACAGGGCTAGCCAGGAGATGTGCCCGCAGCGGTATATCTTTCTGATCATCATTACCAGTACAACCGTCCATCCGGACACTGTCCCTGCTATGATCAGCCTTTGAAAAAACCGGCGCCGATGGTACCATCCCAGCAGATTTGACAGTTCTCGGCCGGCTCCGGTCAACCCGGCCTGGAACGTTTGAATTCCCGGGACACTTAATGCAATAAGGACTGCCGCGATCGACCACCAGAGTATGGTCTGCCGGATCTTCCGGATCCGCCGGATCTGCTCGGTCCCCGAAAGACGGGGGCTTGGGGCCCTGAGGGCGCAGGCACCGGACAGTAAAACAGCAGCCGCGTAAAACGCGAGAATAAGCCGGATCATTGACCCGGATTCATATTTAAACCGCTGTGTTTCTTCCTCCTTCTGTGATCCTTTTTTCCCCCCGACCACATAATGGCCGGCTGCAGTCCCTGGTAACCGACTGGCGGTCCCTGGTAACCGACTGGCGGTTCCCAGGGTTATAATATTGGGCGAAACGGTTTTTTCCCTGTGTCTTTCAGATACATTGCCGGGAGGCCGCACCGGAATAAGACCGGTCTGCGCCGCCCTTGTTCTATCCTTCCACTTACCGGTCGGGCTCAGGTAGATCACAACGCTGATAAACCCGATCCCCTCCTTTTCAATAACTTTCAGTTCAAACTCGTGGACCCCTTCACCCACGACCATTGGGCTGGACCCGGCTGAAGCCAGATACCCTGCCCGCTGCCTATTTTTTTTATTCCAGTGGAGATTCGCGACAAGCCTCGTTCCCTCTTCAATGCCGCGGTAATGTACTTTGACACCTATGATCTGAGCAGCGGTAACTTCGGCAGGAATTGTAAGGGTGCACCAGTCGGCGCGCGGATCGTGAAGATTTTTAAGGGCGATCCATGACGCAAAGAAGACAAAACAGGGTATCAAATAAATCAAAAACAACCGCTTTTTCAAGATTGGTCGCCCGTTATTCCAGTGTAAACTCAACCGGCTGTACGATTTCACCGCCCTTTGGTATCTGTAGTAGGAGTGGAGCGTACCCTTTTACCACCTTCCTTAAAATTTCCGACAGCATAGGAGTAATTTTCAAGAATACTCTTTACACTGTCCCTGATAAGCGCTTCCGGGTCGTTTTCCAGCAGGCCCAGCCTTATTTTATTATACTGCCGGGGAAAAAACTGGCTGACAAGTGAAAGCGGAACATCAGCCGAACGCAGGTTGATGATCAAAAGGCCCAGTGAATCGTTGACACTCTCATCCGGCCAGTAATACCTCGCCCGGTCAAAAAAGCTGTATTTTCTTTTGAGTGCAACCTCTTTATCCGTCCCTGTGTAATACTTCTGCCAGTGCACGGGGTTTCGTGACATGGCACTATCAAAAGTCTCGATGAAAGCGGACAACTTGACTGAACGGTCACTCTTAAAAAGCTCTTCCTCCATGAAGCTGAGCATATAAACTGCTTCCCTTACGGCAAACGTCAAGGCCGGACCCACCTTCAAAATCGCTACACCATCCTCAACCATCTCTTTCAAGTGTTGGGCTGTCTGATAGTCGGTGGAATGCCCCTCAAAAACAAGCCCGGGGTACCGTTTTACGGCGTCTGTCAGCTCCCTTGTTTTCCCCCTGTCATACTCGATTATTGTGTGATCCCCAAACTCAACACCCGGCTGTACAACAACCGCTATTACACGCTCCCACGCCTGCTCTAATTTCTTTTTGTAAAAGAGTGCTTTTGTTATTGAAACTGTTTCCTCAAACCCCGACACCTTTGTAACGCTGACCCCCTCTTCCACCTCGTCACTGCCCCCGGGCGCGGGGACTTCGGTGCCGATTACATATAACGGGGGGGCGTAATCCCGGTTTTGTTTTTTCAATTCATCGTATGCTCTCTCTGCCGCAGAGCAAAGCCGAGCGCACCTGAGCGCGATAACGTCGGGGTCAAGGCCCCAACCGGTCCCTCCCGGGTCATCAGCCAGACCCATGCTCGTATCGATATGTATTTTTTTACACCCAGCTGAAACATATCCCTCTATCATTTTTACGGATTTTTCCATCGCCGCAGTTTCCGTTTCATCCCGGAACGGAAAGGGCCCGAGGTGATCGCCCCCGAGGATGATCTGTTCGACAGGGAATTTCATGTACCGGGCTATGGAAAAAATATATTCTTTGAAACCGTCGGGTTTCATGCCGGTGTAACCGCCGAACTGATTTACCTGATTGCTTGTAGACTCGATAAGAACGACGCTTGTGTCCTCCCGGGCCTGTTGAAGAGCAGCTTCTATAACGTATTTATTGTAACTGCATATGGAAGCGATCCCTGCCGGCTCCCCATGTTTTTGAGCGGCAATGATCTCTCTTAAATGATCTTTATTTTTCAAGTTTTTGTCCTGATAACCGTCAAGCGGTTCCTGATAACCGTCAAGCGGTTCCTGATAACCGCTTGACGGTTCTCTGTATCAATGTCTGCGCCTCTTTCAATGTCGGCGCACCTTCCATCGGGCCCTTTCTGGTTACTGCCAGAGCGCCCACCGCGTTTGCCAGGGTGGCAGCGTCTTTTATATCCAGCCCGCGCATTATTCCGTTTAGAAAGCCGGCGCAATAACAATCACCGGCACCTGTCGGGTCGACCTCTTCCACCTTAAACGCGGGAACACTTATTTTCTCATCTCCTTTATAAACTGTTGAGCCCCTTTTCCCCTGTTTTATCGCGATGATTTCCGGGCCCATTTCGAACAGCTTCCCGCACGCTTTAGATAGGTTTTTTTCACCTGTCAGTACAGCTATCTCGCCCTCGGTGGGAAAAATAAGTTGGGATTTTTTTATGACAGGAAAAAACGACTCCTGTATTTCGCTTTCACTTATCAGCTCCGGTCGGAAATTAGGGTCAAAACTTATTTTCCCTCCCGACCCGGTTACAAGCTCGATCGCCTTCATGCAGGCCTGCGCGCTGTGCCGGTTCATGGACATGGTAGAGCCCGCTATGTGAAGATAGCTCATGTCGGAAAATACGACCGGATCTATGTCCTCGGGAAAAATCTGCCCTGTCGCGGCCCTTGGAATGTGATAAATAAATTTTCTGCTCCCGTCATTGAAATAGGTTACAAACGCGACTCCCGTGGTAAAATCATCCATGATCTTTATCTGCGACGTGTCCACGCCGTCATCCTTGAACCGGTTGATTATCAGGTCACCAAAATCATCGTTTCCGACAGCCCCGACAAACCGGGCGCTTGTGCCCAGCCGGGCAACGGCGTCGATAAAGATCCCGGACGCCCCGCTGGGGAACGGCCCGAGAAATATCCCCGGTTCACCGAGAGGGTCACCGACATTCTCTCTCATTATCTCAACAAGCAGGTCCCCTACACAGCCTACAACACCGTCCATATATAAAGCCCCCTCTTTTTTTATTTTTCAATTCCTTACTGCTGCAGTCCCCTAATGCGGACAGGCCGCATTCTTGATTCTTATAATTTCCTTGCACAAAAAACAAGGAAATTGTTATTAAGGTTCTAATGCGGACAGGCCGCATTCTTGATTCATCATCTCACCCGTCAGCCTACAGGGTACCTCCCGTATTCAAGGGCTGTCTTCAGCATGACTACTATGTTCCCCGGCGGGGTGTTCGCCTGAATATCGTGCACCTGGTTAAAAATGAAACCCCCGCCCGGCGCGAGATCGTCGATCCGCCTTCGCACCTCATCAGCCACCTCATCCTCGGTCCCGAATGGAAGGATCCTCTGAGTATCACAGCCTCCGCCCCAGAACACAAGCCGATCGCCCCAGCGCTCCTTCAGCTTTTTTGTGTCCATGTTTGCCGCTGTGACCTGCACCGGGTTTATTATATCGACTCCGATCTCTATAAGGTCATCCAAAAAAGGTGTGGCGTCGCCGCAGATATGAAAGAACACTTTTGCCTTTGTTTTACTCTTTACAAAAGAGATCAGCTCCTTTTGACGAGGTTTGATCAGCTTGCGGTACATGTCCGGGTTCATCAGCGGACCCCGCTGGCCGCCGAGGTCATCACCCATGGGCACTATGTCAATATAATCCCCGATCTCGTCCAGATACAAACCGTAAAAACCTGCCGATATTTCGAGCAGTTTATCCATGAGAGCAGCGGCAGATTCAGGGTCATTGATCATATCTACCATGAACTGCTCCATACCGCGCAGAAACCAGGACCCTTCAAACATCCCCGGACCCCCGATCTCCGGAAATATCGCGTAATCTGTCTCTTCGTGCATCTGCCTCGTCCGCTCGGCCAGCCCGGCTATCCTGCCCGGGTCGGAGATATCAGGCCCCCTGTAAC
>DRHN01000286.1 GCA_011049595.1 Spirochaetota bacterium
CATGTGCCTCATCATTGTATTTTTTAACGCGATTGCTTCACTTCTTATCTCATCAATTTCTTTTCCATGGTGTGTCCATACCCTTAATGTCCTCTTCGCCGCTTCCTCTGATATCGGGCATGATCCGGGTCTGTAACTTACATGATCCGGAAGGGGATACCCAAAGGGTGTCTTTTTATCTTTTTGGATCTTTTGAAATAAAGGCTCTAAATAACATACTGTGTCGTTGAAAAAATCCAGAGTCACTCCTTCTTCTTCGAGGCACAGCATGTGAACTTCATACGCGGATAGCTTTGTTTTTTCAGGATCGATCTGTAACGGCACTCCCCAGTAGTTCGGCACGGTACGCGGATAGATCTTTGCAGGTAAAATTCCCGGGCAATCTCTTAACTCTTCTTTTAACACTTTTACCAGCTCATTTCTTTTTTCGTTGAAACGGCTTAATTTAGGGAGCTGTGCAAATGCAACTGCGGCCTGCAGCTCACCCATACGGTGGTTGTGCCCGAACGAAAGATGCCCCCTCGGTATAAACCCCGCAATAGATTGCGGTTCGGGAACCTCAAGCCCGTGTCCAAACCACGGCATCCCGCAATTGGAGTAGAGCAAAGCATGCTTATATATGTCCGCGTCATCTGTAATGAGAAATCCGCCTTCACCGGATGTGATATGCTTACTTTGCTGAAGACTGAAGACAGCAACATCGCCGAAGGTACCGACTTTCCCGTCTTCATAATAACAATTGAAGGCTTGCGCGCAATCCTCAATAACTTTTAAATTATGTTTCCCGGCTATTTCCATCAGCTCATCTATTTGCGCGGGTTGCCCCCATAAATGTACTATATAAAACGCCTTTGTCTTTGCTGATATCTTCTCCTCTATCTTAGCAGGATCGATAATAAGGGTTCGGGGATCTACTTCTGAAAAAACCGGTATGCATCCGGCTGCAAGAATTGACATTGCGGTAAAAACAGGAGTTGTGGCCGGGCATATTATTTCATCTCCCGGCTGGGGCCTCATCCCCGCGACAGCTGCCTCGTTAGCCGATGTTCCCGTATTTACGGCGTAAGCGTACTTTTTCCCGAAATGTTTTACCAGCGCCTCCTCAAACTTATCTACGAATACCCCTCCAGGATACGTACCTTTCAGCCCCCTCCATAGCTGCTGGCTCTTTATTGCTTCTGTCAATGCTTCGATCTCTTCTTTTCCCATGATCTCCATTGCCAAAACCTCCATCGATTGAAAATTAAACATTGGCTATTGATACTTTTAACACAGGACCTACATTAATCGTAAAGATCGGTTGAGAAAAGATAAAGTTAGTTTTCAGCAACGCGTTGAAAAGTGTATATCCTTCAAAAGACCAAAAAATCATGATCCTGAAATGATGCTTTGAGATTCGCACAAAAGGCATTACCCCTGTAAGGTCAGGACGAACATCGCCTTTAATACAGTTATTAATTGATTTCAATTTTCAGGGATCTTGTTTATATTGTAAAATAACAGTAACGTTGATTTTAGAATAATATACTGGAGGAAAGTATGAGCCTTTTAAGTTCGAGTGAAGCAGTTCAGTTTGCGGTAAATATCGAAGAAAATGGACGGGATTTTTATAGAAGCTTTGCAGAAAAATTGAAATCAGACGCTGAGAGGGATGTGTTTAATTACCTTGCCGATGAGGAAGAAAAACATATCCGGATCTTCAGTGAGGTGCTGAAGTCAATCGAAAAATATGAACCTGCCGCCAGTTACCCCGATGAATATTTTGGCTACTTGAAAGCATACGCGGATACTCTGATATTTACTAAAGACAAATTAGAACTGGAGGCCGCAAAAATTACCAGCGGAGGAGAAGCAGCAGACTTTGGGATCAGGCGTGAGCTCGATTCCATTTTGTACTACCAGGAGATCAAGTCTTATGTGCCCGAAAAAGAACAAAGTATTATTGAAGACGTGATTTCAGAGGAGAGAATTCATTTTATGAAGTTGACGCAATTAAAGAAAGATTTATGATACTGCTGTAGATCGAAGTGGAAGTTGGTCGCTCCGCCTGTAATAAATGGCCACGAATTCATCAGGAAGGCCTCTGCCGTACACCCTGAAAATCAAAACTAATATCATGCCTATATCACTAGAATTTCAGCTTCCCGTTTATTAATACACCCCCGTCAACCCTGATAGAAACGCCTGTTACAAAATCAGATGCGCGGGAAGCCAGGTAAATAGCTGCACCCTGCAGATCTTCCAGTTTTCCGAAACGGCCCATGGGAATGTGGTTTTCAGTCAGTTTGGCCACAGTCTGATTATTGAATATTTCAGAGGTCATGGGCGTGACAAAAAACCCCGGTGCGATCTCGTTTACCTGAATTTTGTATTCGGCCCACTCTACTGCAAGGCTTTTTGTCAACACCGCTACCGCGCCTTTACTTATACTGTATGGAATTATATCCGGCTGTCCCCAGAACGCAGAAAGAGATGATATATTTATGATCTTTCCCCTTCCCTGTTTCATCATTATTTTTCCTATGATCTGGCACCCCAGCACAACAGCGCGAAGGTTCGTGTCCATCACCACATCGAAATCTTCATCGGTCAATTCCAGAAAGGGGCCTACCCTGATCGTTCCGGCAGAGTTTACAAGGATGTCGACATGGTTAAACTCGTCAAGTACTGTGTCGGCCAGTCGCTCCATATCTTCACGCTGGGTCGCGTCCGTCGGAACAGCCAGTGAACGGCGCCCCTTTGATTCGATTTCTTTTACGGCATCTCTCACTTTTTCAGGACTGCGCGATACCGGGACTATATCTGCGCCCGCATCAGCAAGGCCCGCGGCGATCGCCCGGCCTATACCGCTGGTGCCTCCTATGACCACACCTACCTTTCCTTCCAGATTAAAATTTTGATACGACATCATAATCCTCCTGCGCTTTGTCTGTTTTATGAGTGCTCCAATTTATTGCTATCCATTGATGCATCATTTTATTCAAAGGATGCTATAAAGAGAGTTGCGACCGGAAGAACATCATAAATTGCCTCGCAACTCCATCCTGTTTCTTTGAAAAGAAATTTTATATCGTTTTTAGCGAATTTCGCTGGCTTTGGAAACCGCTGAATTATCTCATCTTTTGACATAAAGGGAGAGTAGGCACTGATATAGGTGTCAATAGGTACAATGACAAAATCATAGGTGATCAACAGCCCGCCTTTGTTTATGAGGTGGTTTCTGACACCATCCAGAAAATTGATCTGATTATCCAGCTCATGGAAAACAAGTCCTGCATAGATGATATCATATTTTTTATTATGGGAATTGATGAATTTCTCATCCACCAAACCCTGGATCAGATCGGCCCCTGGAACGCGTTTTCCTGCCTCTTCCAGCATCTCCGGTTTTTCGTCCACGCCGCACAAAGCAGCCTTCGGGAACCTGTTTGAAATTTCTTTCATGAATAGACCGGGGCCGCACCCGATATCCAGTATATTGAAGGGACTGTTTTCCTGAAGGTGGTTGGCTATGCTTTTCCAGAAAAGCTCATTGTACATTTGAGAAAAGCGTTCGATTAATAATTTGATCCTGTCTTTGTCTCCCCAATCCGGTTTATTTTCGTTCATAAATGGCTTTGGCCTCTTTTTTCGTGTTGCTGCGGTATTATTTTAGTATATATGGATGAACCGAAAAGTAAAGGTTTTAGTAACGGGTCATTTTACACCTCGTTAATAGCCGCTTAATTTACTTATTTTTCGGGATGGTTGATGAGGAGGCGGCAATACCCAGGCAGCCGAAAAGTCCGGTGAAATTCAACTGGACTATGTACCGGAAGTAATACTGGGGGATTAGCAGTACTGATTAAACACTATCTTTAAAAGTTTATCTTTATCCCAACTCATTGTCATTATATACACCTTATAAAAAAGATAATCGCTTATTTATATAAGTAAAGATTATAATACATAACTTTCGGCTATTTACAATTATGCTTGACAATAATTGATAAATATTATATGATTCTTTTAGGTTCAAGAAAATGGACCTTCTGGGAGGGATCATATATGCCAACTCATCTTGGTCAAACTGATATTCAACAATGGATTCGAAAGATCTCCGAATCCAAATTATCTGTTCCGGAGTACTTTTCCCGTCATCAGGTTCCATTTAGCCAGGCCCAGCATTATCGATATAAAAAGCGAATAGACGAGGAGGGTACCGAATCACTGGAAGATCAGCGAAGGAAAGGGAATAATCGTCGTATCACCGCTGAGGTAGAGGGGTATCTGAAAGGATATGTTTCCGGAAAGCCGGAATCAAGCTTAGCGGAGATAAAGGGGGTAGTGAAAGAACGGTTTCATATTGAGCTTTCAGAAGCTGGGATCAGCCGATGCTTAAAGCGCCTTGGATGTAGTCGAAAAAACAAACCGCGCCAAGAGAAAGTTGAGCGAACATACACGGTATGTGGAGGCTTCGAGCTTGTTAGTGCACTGGCTTGCCACATGGGTTGGCCGCAATTTGTTTCGGCCATTATCAAGAAACGAACACAGCAGATAAAAAGAAGTAAGCTCTGGGAGAAAAATAATCCCGAAGCCAAAGAGCTTGGGCGCAACAAGAAGGGCCAGTTCACTTCAAAATATAACCGGCGCCGTGAAGTGCGAGAAAAAAGATTTGAGTCCATAGAGAACAAAAGAGAAGAGAAAAACTTCCGCAGCATGAGTATAAGTGCAGCCAGTCCATTAGTGATAGCCCGCAAGAGTTTAGCGATGCTCGCTTTGCCTGTTGTCACCAACAATGGGATGATGCGTTCTGTGGACACGCCTCTGGGTGATGCCCTTCGCTGTGTATGCGGATTTAATTACAAGCAGTCAACACTCACCAAGTTTATGGCGGAGCTCAAGTATCTTGGGTTAGCAGAGTATCTGTTACGCAGCCAGATAGAGTTCTGGCAGAAGTTCTGGCAGAAGCATCCTATCGGCAAGATGGAGTTACCGGTGCTTTGCTACTATGTAGATGGAAACACAAAAGCCCTGTGGTCCAAAAAGCGGGTAAAGAAAAACAAAGTCACGATGCTGGGACGGGTGATGGGATGTATGGAAACAGTGTTTGTGCACGATAATTTCGGCAGACCCATCTATTTTGAGACTTATTCCGGGCATGCACCGGTAGGAGAGTACATATTGAGTCTTTTCCAAAAAATAGAAAAGGCTCTTGAAGGCCCTGGAAGTGAATTACCGGTCAATCGGGCAATTGTGATGGATGCAGCAAATAACAGTGTTCGCACCCTTCGGGCATTTGCCGCGCAAGATAAGTATCACTACATCACCTCATTAGACGACAACCAATGGAAACCACGAAATATAAGAGCTGAAGGTAAGCCGCAACGGTATCATTATGGCGAAGCAACCTTGAGTGATTGTGAGATTGAATTAAAGGATTCCCAAGATGAAGGATATCTCATCACCAGCCGGGCAATCAAGATAGAATGGGATTATGGTAAACGTACAGTTATTTTAACAAGTCTTGATCCAGCCATTGTAGGAGCGAGTGAAGTGGTAAAAGCCTACTTTGACCGCTGGCCGGATGAGGAACTTCAGTTTCGCTCGATGAAGAAAGTCGCCTGTTTGAATCGAGTTACAGGATATGGCAAGCAACAGCAGGAGGACAGAAATGTGGTGGAAAAGCAAAAGGAGCTTCAAAGAAAAATCAGCACTTTGAGAAAAACACTTGCCGAAGTTTTTCCAGCCATCCAGGAGCAAGAAACTGCAATTACCAAATTAGTGAAAGAGGAGCGGAAACTCAGAGAGATCAGCCTAATTGAAAAGGGGCATCGCATCTTGCCTCAAAAGGAGCAAGAGAGATTTCAAGAGATTGGCCGTGAAATAGCCAAAAGACAGCGAGCAATAAAAAAGATCATGGAACCGCAGAAACATGAGTTCAAGAGGCTTCGCAAGTTGGAACGTGAATGGTTGCGA
>DRHN01000287.1 GCA_011049595.1 Spirochaetota bacterium
AATATAAACCGGTATTACTTGAGAGTTTCGTTGATCAAGAGAAATTCAAAGGAACCTGTTACAAAGCATCTAACTGGATTTATGTTGGCCAGACAAAGGGTCTTGGAAAAGTATATTGGGGAAGAAAAATAAACTTACCGAAAAAGAATATTTACCTTTACCACTTAAAAAATAATTTCAAACAATTACTCTGTTCATAGTCCACTCATTCTTAACGGGTTCACCGAATATCTATTAACGCAAACAACGGTTGTGATCAAGTTTAAATTATTGTTCTATATGGAAATACACGATCCTCATGCAAACTTCATAAAAATTATTAAGTTCATGTCGTAGCTAAAAACGACCACATTAGCCTGCGATTTCTCTGTAAGTATCTGTTATATAAGGGATTATTCGGGTAATTTGGTGGACAAACTATTAAGTTAATGTTAAATTAGAATCAATTGACATTAACTTAATAAACAGGAGTCCACCAATGATCGATGCGGAAAAAGAAAATAAAACGCTTGCGGTTTTTAGACACTCACGCATCATGACGCTCACCAAGTTGGCTCACCATCTTGATTGTTCAACACCCACGGTTCGAAAACGTCTGAGAAACTGGGGAGCACTAACCAGCTACAACCGCAACGGACGTTTCTATGCCCTGTCAAATGTAGCAAAGTTTGATGAAAACGGATTATGGAAGTACAAAGGGGTGTTTTTCTCACAGTGGGGCACCCTGAAGAACACGGTGCAGCATGTAGTCAGAAACTCTTCAGCAGGGCTTGATGCCTCGGAGATTGGCAGACTGGTCGGATTGCTTCCCAGATCGTTCATGGCGCAGTTACGGAAAATCCAGGGGCTGCGTCGAGAGAAGTATGAAAAGAGGTTTGTGTATTATTCTGATGAGGACCATACCTACAGCAGCCAGAGAAGCCTCCGCGCTGAAGAATCGAAAAAGATGCCGAAGAAACTACCTTCCGATGCTGAGGCGATCTTCATTCTTGTCGATCGAATCAAACATTCCGACTCTTCTGTCGAGCAGTGTGTGCAACGGCTTCGCAAGAAAGGAAAAAGCGTCAGTATTGTCGACGTCCGGAATCTTCTGGCGTATCATGGCATAGAAAAAAAAACGCCGGATATTTTCTCGTCCGGGCGCTGACAGATCATATGTATCAACTCACCGGAAACATTTCTTTGAAGGCGTTGTTCCGAAGCACACCGACGATTCCGTTTATGCCAATAATCGAGCGCTGTCCTCACTGCGCAGTGGTGCTCCAGGTGTGGAAAACACGAAAGTCTACCGTTGCGACTCTGGCCATTGGAACATTCCGAGCCCATGAGACTATTCTTCACTGCCCGCAATGTGGAAGAAGGTATGCCTCAGGAGAGCTTCGGAAGCTCAAACCCTATCGGTGTAGATACGGGTATGACGTGATGGTATATGTGGGCAAAGCCATGTTCCTGCGCTGTCGAAATGAAGAGGAGATCCATCTGGAACTTGCAGACAAGCGGGTGAGCATCTCGAAGAGAGAAGTCTCCTTTCTGGCCAATAAGTTCATTGTGTACCTCTCGGTGGCGCACAAGCAAAGCCAACACCGGATTGGGCAGATGCTGAGTCTAAATGGTGGATATATCCTGCATCTGGATGCCACCTGTGAGGGAGAAAGCCCTCATCTGATGTGTGGATTGGACGGAATCACGGAAATCGTACTGGAAAATGAGAAAATGGCTTCGGAAAAAGCCGAAACGATAATCCCTTTTCTCAAAAAGATACAAAAAGCGTATGGCGATCCCCTGGCAATGGTTCATGATATGGGTAAAGGAATCATTCGTGCTGTGGAGAAGGTATTCCCCGACACCCCGGATTTCATTTGTCATTATCATTTTTTGGCCGCA
This sequence comes from Spirochaetota bacterium, assembly GCA_011049595.1. Taxonomy (GTDB): domain Bacteria; phylum Spirochaetota; class B62-G9; order B62-G9; family DRHN01; genus DRHN01. The sequence goes on from DRHN01000287.1 coordinate 1,885, forward strand.
CTTGGTAAGAATCTGCTAAAAACAGAGCACGATACACTTCGTAAGCGACTTAGCAATCACGGCATCCAGGGCAAATTGAAGATGAGAGCACGGGAGCTGAAAAGGAAAGTCGAAAAAAGACGGGGGCTGGTTCCATACCTGCTGAAATGCATGGAGCAAAAAAGCCTCGAAGGGTGTGCGATGGATCTCATGCCAGCTGTAGTAACATACGCCCTGGTTCTGTGGGCTTTGGCCGGAAAGAAACAGGGAAAGGGGTATGGATTTCCCTTTGATCGACGATATCTGAATTTCTATGTACGCCTGAAATCCCTTCATCCAATGCTTACGAAGTTGAATGCCGTGAGGTTGAGTGGGAAGAAGAAAGACAATAAGCCATACCTGACGATCATTAGAGACCTGATAGATACCCTGGATGACGCCACACTCCGCAAGGCAGCAGATCAAATGGCGCAAAAGGCTTCTGTATTCGACAAGCTTCGAAAGGCGATGCGGATCGCGCTGCCGGCCGGCACACATGGGATCAATGACAGGGGTAGCAAGGAGCAGATGTCCACGATTGCTCGGAGAGTGGAGAAGTTCTGTGACTGGGTGGAGGGAGATAAAGCTCTCTCAGCGAAGAAAGAGTACAAAAGCATGATTGCTCAAATCAAAGAATATTGGAATAAGCTGTTCTGTGATCCAATCACCGTCCGCACACCCGGGGGTATAATACAAATCCAACCTCAACGAACAAACAACATCCTTGAACAATTCTTCCGATCGTGGAAACGGATATATCGAAAGAAGAGCGGTATGAATGCACTGGAGAAGATAATGAAAGCTATGCCAACCAACACACCTTTAGTGAAGAACCTCAACTATCCTCAGTATATGCGTATGCTTCTTAATGGAAAGGATTCCCTTGAAGAAAGATTTGCTGAAATCGACGCTCGATTGATTCGAAAAGAGGTCGCCAAGCTATCTGTAAACTCAGACAAAGTACTTCCTAGAATAAAAAAGCTGATCAGGCAGACGGATTTTCCAGAACAACTGGTAGCAATATTCGCGGGCTAGAAGCAATATTCCAACCGTTGTTTGCGTTCATAGCCGAATATTTACTAAAAAATAACTTTAATTGCTTTTCCTGTAGATAATTAACTAATCCTTGTAAACATAGTTATAAGAATTTGGCGGGATTTTAGGTATTATGGTTTTCAGTCCCTCCCTGAACAGGGGGTGATCATCGATAATCAGCAATCTATACTTCGCGCCCATCTTTCTCCTCTCTTATATTCAACGGCAGCTCGATCAAGACCCTGGTTCCCTCTCCCGGCTGCGAAGTGATGTTAATCTGTCCTTTTAGTAAACCAACCCTCTGTTCCATGGACTGCAGTCCCATGTGCTTTTCAAAAGCTCCAATCTTCTTTTCCAGCTCATCCTTTCCATTCTTTGGACTTTCTGCAAATAAAAGAGCGAGGGCCCCGGATTTTATCTGCAGCCAGTTTTCTTGTAGGGAGCTTACCTCAATACGGTTGTCAACCAACCTGCTCAACATAGCTAAAGTCACCGCTGAAAAAGAAAGTATAATGATAAATATGATCAGTATGAGGAAGAATCCATAAAGACTTGTATTATCCGCTTTCAGCTTCACACCGATTATTCCCCCTGAGCTTCAAATTCCAGCCTTACCGCCAGAAAAATTCCGGGAGGGGGCGCAGCAGGCACCGGCAGCGCCAGGCAGCTCAGCTCCCGGTCGCTGCCCGTATTGTAGTCAAAGGCACCGGGATTGGTAAAATTCTCAATAATTTGGTTATCCTTGCCTATAAAAAAAGCCGCGGCCGCTCCTGTTCCTGCTCAAGCAATACAAAACCCAGCTTCAGATTGGCCTTATCAGGGATAAAACGCAGCTCTTCGGCAACAAAATCGGGCCCGAAGCTTATCTTTACCGGTCCTACAGTTGCCTCCTCCTTCATCTTTCGTGTGGTAAGCATGGCCAGGGAGAGCTCCTCATTGTAGGGAGGAAGGCCACAGGAGGTGAAAATAATCAGCAAACCCAGGGCTGCTATTGAGAGCTTCAGGAATTTTTGAGCTAACACTACAATATAATTATACCACCCAACTGCCCGGGTAACAAGCGGCTTTTGCTTGCTTGCCTGCTTGCTCACCCGGAGGGCTTTTGCCTACTTACCGGATCAGCGGAATCTATCCCCCCGGGTCTTTAAAAGATCCAGCATGTTCTCTTGCGTTAATAGAGCAATATCCGCCTCCTGCTCAATAAAAGGACGAACATCCTCGACTACTTTGTGCCAGTCCATGGTTTCAATTCGCTCAGCAGCTACTTTATGCCAGTTTTTTCTATCAATCTCCGGCCCTGGCCAATTAGTCTGCCTGAGCGCCTTCTTCAGATATAATAGATTCGGCTCCGGCCAGGCAGGATCTGAAAGATACCACATCAGGTCATACAAATCTCTGCCCTTTACATAAGCGCGAGTCAGCAC
>DRHN01000288.1 GCA_011049595.1 Spirochaetota bacterium
CAATGGCACCGACGTTTTCAATAATGACGTATCTCGGTCGTAATATCCTAATAGCCTCAAACATGGCAGTCCAAAGACCAGACCGTGATCCTTCGAGACCGGCCCCCTTTCCGGCAACGCTGAGGTCTTGGCAGGGAAAGCCTCCGGTGATGATCCACTCTGTTTGATCTCCTTTGCCAACCCGTTTCCGCTCTTCTTGCTTGCACCTTTCCTGTTGTAATTCCCGTGTTCGGTCGGCGTCGGCAAGAGCTTTCCAATCGACTTTTGTGATATCTCCAAGGGGAACAGCGGCGGGGCATCGTTTTCTATAGAGTTCGACCGCATCTTTATCAACCTCGCTGAAGTAATGTTTATCAAACTTCATCCCGGCCCAGTAAGCGCCGAGGGCAAAACCGCCTATATGCCGGAGAAAAGATCAATGTAAATTAATCGATTCACCGGCAGCCTCCTTTCGTCAATAAAAAAAGGTGCACCCATCGAGGCTGGCAGATTTTCCAGAAGAGCTCTGGAAAAAACCTCGATGGACACACCCTTTTCAATTGTGTAACTTTCATAGTCTGCCTCTATGAGTTTTTGAATCGTATATAAACATTTTACCACAACTTGATATTTCTGTCAATCTTTTTTTAACTATAATCACTTAAATCTTCAAAATCTTCACCCGTGTTTTCATCATAAACAAAGCTCAATTTATGGTTTTCGTGATCGTGTAGAAATTTAGCAAATACGGTAATCTGCGGTTTCGTCGTGTAAATATAATCACCTTGTCCAACCCACAACGTTTGCTTGCAATCGTCACACTGAATATGATAACACTTGCTCATTCTAGTTATCCTCCTTTTTTTCGCTTTCTTCCGTAATTTCTTCACCTTCGAATAAGTCCCAGAATATTTGCCAGCTGGGCCGGATCTCTTTACGCTTACGAGCTTTTCTATTAACATTCATCACCTCAAAATATTTAAGGTACATACGATATAATCCGGCAAGTGCTAACTTCGTTACATCAAGGGCCTCATTCCTGCGTTGCTTAGTATTCGATATAAAAACCGTCTCCACTCCTTTGCTGCTCGTTATTTTCGTGACCTCTTCAGCGACAAGCTGTTTATAATATTCTTCGCTGTAATCATTCGGAAAGTGCATAAATCCCGGCGGGTAATTTTGCCCGGCAGCAGGCGTCTTACGCTTCAGGTTTGTATATATTTCAAACTTCAACCTTTGATCATCGACGAGTATTTCCGGTGTTGTAATAGTCGATGCATGTTCCTTAACAACCTGGGATAAGGTCTGTTTACCAAACGCAGGAATGAGGCCCTTGATGTAACGAAGTTAACACTTGCCGGGTTATATCGGATGTACCTGAAATACTTTGAAGTCTTGAATGTCAACAGAAAGGCCCGCAAGCGTAAAGAGATACGTCCGAGCTGGCAAATATTTTGGGATCTATTCGAAGGTGAAATCGTCGCCGAAGATGAAAAAAAAGATTGACATAATTTTCAAGTTGTGGTAATCTGTTTGTATACGATTCAAAATCATAGAGGCAGACTATGAAAGTTACACAATTGAAAAGGGTGTGTCCATCGAGGTTTTTTCCGGAGCTCTTCTGGAAAATCTGCCAGCCTCGATGGGTGCACCTTTTTTTATTGACGCAAGGAGGCTGCCGGTGAATCGATTAATTTACATTGATCTTTTTTCCGGCATTTAACGGGGGCTTTGCCCTCGGTGCCTATTGGTCTGGCATGAAGTTTGATAAACATTATTTCAGTGAGGTTGATAAAGATGCGGTTGAACTCTACAGGAAACGATGCCCTGATGCTATTCCCCTTGGAGATATCACAAAAGTCGACTGGAAAGCTCTTGCCGACACCGACCAGCACGGAAAGGAGCGGAATAAATCCAAACACCGGGAAAGGGGCTGGATTGAGCAAGATAGTAAAACAGAATACATCATCACAGGTGGTTTTCCCTGTCAGGACCTCAGTGTTGCCGGAAAAGGGGCCGGTCTTAAAGGATCACGGTCAGGTCTTTGGACTGCCATGTTTGAGGCTATTAGGATA
>DRHN01000289.1 GCA_011049595.1 Spirochaetota bacterium
AGGGTCAACTATAGGAGTAGATCTGGTAAAACATCCCGATATTGCCTGCATTGGGTTCGTGGGAGAAACAGTGACAGGTGAAAATATATGCAGTAACGCGGGAATTAAAAGGACCCTCATGGAGCTTGGAGGCAACGGGCCGCAGATAGTTTGCGAGGACGCGAATCTTGAAGAAGCCGCAGCCGCAGCCGGTCTGGGATGCTACCTTTTAGCCGGGCAGGTCTGCTGTGCCACAGAGCGGCTGTTGGTCCATAGAAAAGTCCATGATGAGTTTGTCTCACTTATGCTTAAAGAAACCGAGAAGTGGAAGCTGGGCGACCCGCGCAAAGAAGAGACCACAGTGGGGCCTCTCAACAATGAACCTACGGCATTAAAGGTAGAGGCTCATCTCAAAGACGCCAGGGAAAAAGGCGCGAAAATATTGTGCGGTGGTGAAAGGGAAGGATCACGGCCCACGGATCTTTATTTTTCACCCACAGTGATTGACGGTGTGACCCGTGATATGCTCTTGAACAAAGAGGAGACATTCGGCCCTGTTGCCCCGATTATTACTTTTGACAGCGATGAAGAAGCCGTGGAGATTGCAAATGAAACAGGATACGGGCTGCAGATGGCAGTCTTTACCGGCTCATTAAAAAAATGCTTTTTTTACACACAGAAACTGAGGACAGGCACTATCGTGTTCAATGATTCTACCAATTTTTGGGAAGATCTGTATGTTCCTTTTGGGGGGGGAGGCGGGACAAAAAGCGGTCATGGCCGGATCGCGACCCATTACACCCTTGATTCCCTGATGTACTTGAAGAGTGTATCAATAGATATAGCCAAAGTAAAGTAGTGCGGCAAAACAATATAAAAATTTCTAATTAAGGAGAGAGAAAATGAAAAGAAAGTCAGAAAGCAAGAAATTTTATCTGATGCTTGGTGTTGTTGTGGTGATTGCCCTGCTTGTTGTGCTCTCATCAACGATACTCTTTGCCGGTAAGCCCAAATCCAAAGAAGAGCCTGCCCCGGCAGAGGTAAAAGAAGAGAAAGCAGCGCCGGCGGAGGAGAAAGTGGAAACCGTGAAAATTGGTTTTCTTGTTCCTCTCACAGGTGAAGCGGCGGCATGGGGGCTCCCGGGCCTGTATGGGGCACAGATGTGGGTAGAGGATGTGAATGAAGCCGGTGGAATAAAGGCCGGCGGTAAGACTTACATGGTGGAAATCGTCAAGTACGATGACGAAAACATCTCCTCAAAGGCACTGCTCGGTGCAAAGAAACTGGTGCTCGAGGAAGATGTATCGGTTGTGCTGAACATGGCCGGCGCGACGGTAACCGCAATCCAGGATTTCCTCACCAAAAATGAGATGCTTTCAATCAGTCTTGCACCCTATGACACAAGACCTGAAGCGCCGTATCATCTGGCTACTGTTGAACCGTCGATGATTTACCACCTGGACACTGTCCGCTATATCAAAGAAACTTACCCCGATGTACAGAAGGTGGCAATTGTTGCCCAGGATGATATACTGGGTATAATCGGGCTTGCAATATTGAGAGCGGCCATTGAAGCCGAGGGTATGGAACTTGTATACGACAAATTCTACGGTTTTGAAACCACTGATTTTGCTCCTATCATGACAGCCATACTCGCCAAAAAACCTGATCTGATAAGCTTTGATGGCGGATATTCCTATTATGTTGAGCTTTTAGCAGAACAGGCCTATCTGCTCGGGTATGAGGGCTATCTGGAATCAGCGGAATTTATTCTCGGTTCGCTTTCAGCAAAGGTACCGATGGAGTGGCTCGAAGGTCGCACAATCGCGAGCTTTCCGGACTGGGATGACCCGAAACTCCCAAAATACAGCCATGATTTTTATGCCGAATACAACGAAAGATGGCCCGGCCAGTGGGGTGCTGTTTCATGGGAATATGCTGCGAACCTGGACGTGTGGAGAAAAGGAGTAGAAAAAGCAGGGAGCGTTGATCCCATGGACGTATTTAAAGCTCTCAAGTCTATGGATACCATTCAAACTATTTATGGCGAAGGCCGCTGGGGTGGTGAGGATATGTGGGGAATCGATAACTGGCTAATGACCACGTGGCACACTACAAACGTTGTAAATGGAAAACACTCGATCGTGTCTTCCCAGATGATTTTACTTGACTGGGCGGCAAGAAACCCGGGTAATATGGACATCCTGATCGAGCAATTCAGAGATGCAGGACTCTAGACAGAGTAAAAAAGAAAATTTTTTAGTTAGGGGTTAATAAAACGTCTTTTTTTTATTAACCCCTAATGTGTACAAGCCGCATTCTTGATTTTTAATATTTTTTCTTGAAACTAAAGTTTGTACCCAAAAAGCAAGAAAATTGTTATTAAGGTACTCACTAGCTATTTCAATTGACCCGATATAAGAGCGAGAATTTATGATTATAATATTTCAGACATTCGTTAACGGTTTGATTACGAGTTCGTTTTATATACTTCTTGCGGTAGGCCTGACATTGGTTTTTGGAGTAATGAACATAGCGAATTTTGCGCATGGCGAATTCTTTATGCTCGGCGCCTATGCTGTCTGGCTCCTCTACGGTGTTTCCGGTCTGCCTTTCATAGTAGCTGTACTTATTGCGGCCGTTGTGGTCGGAGGGTTTGGAATATTGAGTGAGCGCGTGCTGTTCAGACCCGTGCAGGGCAACGTACTTGGCGGTTTTATCGTGTCGATCGGGCTTGTATTTATTCTTCAGGTTTTTGTGGGGCAGGTCTGGGGGGTCGGAATGGCAAAGCCTGTGTCCAAGGTTTTTCCGGGCTCTTTGAAGTTCTTCGGGATCTATGTCGGCTGGCAGCGGTTCATAGTGATGCCTGTAACTGCCGTTTTTATGGGAGTGTTGTGGATTTTTTTAAACAGGACCAGGCACGGCCGGGGGTTGAGAGCGGCTGCCCAGGATAGCGAGGCTGCGGTTTTGCAGGGGATAAGTATAAATAAAAGCTCGGCAATAGCGATGGGGCTCGGCAGTATGCTTGTAGCGGCAGGGGGCGCCCTTATGGCACCGCTGGTTTCCGTGTATCCCTATATGGGGCATTCGGTAGTCTGGACCGCTTTCGTAATTGTTATTGTAGGCGGACCTGGGAATATCAAAGGAACAATATTAGCTGCTTTCTTTTTCGGTTTCCTGCATACTATTGTTGCTACCGTTCTTGATTCAACGATCGGGAATTTGATGGGTGTTGTGTTTATGCTGATTATATTAGCAATCAAGCCAGAGGGGTTGATGGGTGAAGAACAAGTATAATAATATGAAAATTGCGGGACTAATAATTTTAGCAGCCGTATTATTGTCCCTCCCTTTTGTATTGGGCGCTTATTACCATGAGCTTATAATCATGCTTTATATAAATATAATTGTTGTTGTTAGTTTTAGAATGATCGCGGTAACAGGAGGATGGTCGCTTGCCCATATACCTCTAATGGGAGTCGGCGCCTACGCGGCGGCGCTGATGTCAAAACATTTCGGCTTCCCGTTCTGGGCTACCCTTCCTCTTGGCGGACTGGCATCCGCATTTGTCGCTTTTATCATGAGCTACCCCCTCCTCAGAATGAAAGGGTTTTCCTTTTTCATAGGGTCTTATGCCGCAGGGGAAGCGGTTAGATTGTCCTGGATACGTTTCAGAAACCCATTCGGGGGTCCAAGAGGTCTTATCGGTATTCCTTCTCCCGGGATAATAAACATTTCAGGTACGCCATTAATAGATTTCAGCAACGACGTGCCTTTTTATATTTTAACTCTGGCAATTACAGTGATAATACTTATACTGCTTCGCAGGTTTGACAGGTCCCGGATTGGCAATACGCTGAAAGCAATAAGCTCGAGTGACCGGCTGGCGAAGAGCGTAGGAATAAACATTACTTATTATAAGGCCCTGGCTTTTATCCTGGCGTCTTTTTTTAACGGGATAGCAGGTGTCCTTTTAGCTCATCGTCTGGGGACCATAGATCCCCACCAGTTCGGGTTTACATCGACACTATACCTGCTTCTCTGGGCCATTATCGGGGGGACTACGACATTCGCCGGACCCATTATCGGGATATCCGCGCTGACTTTGATAGGTGAATTAATACGCCGTTTCAATGAATGGGTACCGATGATATACGGGGTGATACTGATAATTACTGTTATTTTTCTTCCGGAGGGGCTTGAGAGTCTGCCGAAGAAAATGCCAGGGTTTTTCTCGAAATTAATGTTTTCTCAAAAGAGTGGTACCGGTGCGGATAAGAAAAATAGCCGGAAGCTTTTTTAGATCTAACGGAATAAAGAATAATCATTATTATATACCTGAATGTGGAGTAGTTTGTTGAAAATAATTGAGTTAATAAGCTTGAAAAAACAATTTGGAGAACTGGTGGCTGTCAACAATATCGATATGTCGGTTGAAAAGGGTGAAATAAGGGGACTTATCGGACCAAACGGTTCAGGAAAAACAACGCTGTTTAACCTGGTAACAGGATTTATTAAACCCACAGAGGGTAAAGTGTTTTTGGAAGGACAGGATATATCCGGATTTTCCACTGATTTAATAGCGAAAAAAGGATTGGTCCGAACATTTCAACATACCGTTCTGTTCAAGGAGATGACTGTACTGAAGAATATGCTCATTGCGAGCCATTTACACACCGGCATGGGGCTTTTTGAGCAGTTTTTACAGACACCAAAAAACCTTGGTAAGGAAAAAGAAGTCGAGAAAAGGTCATTGGCCAAACTGGAGATAGTAGAACTGGCGGAAAAAAAAGATGAGCTGGCCGGGGCTCTGCCCCACGGGAGCCAGAAGGCCCTCGGTATCGCTATCGCGCTGGCGGCAGAACCAAAGTTATTATTGCTGGATGAGCCTGTCGCTGGTATGAATCCGTCGGAAACAAATAAAATTATGAAAAGCATTAAAAAGCTCAGAAAGGATGGGATTACAATCCTGCTTGTGGAACACGACATGAAGGCTGTCATGAGTACCTGCGACAGGATCACCGTGATGAGCTTTGGTGAGAAAATTGCCGAGGGAAAACCTGAGGAAATAAGCAGGAACGAAGACGTGATTGAAGCTTATCTGGGTAAAGGGCTCCGAGTATGATATTACTGAGCATAAAAAATATAGTAGTCCGTTACGGGGGAGTTGAGGCATTAAAAGGTATCTCACTTGAAATTGAGGAGGGAAGCATAACAACCCTTATAGGGTCAAACGGAGCTGGAAAGAGCACATGCCTGAAAGCGGTATCAGGAATAACGCCTCTCAGTTCCGGGGAGATCTGGTTTAAAGATAAAAGAATTGATGGGGTGAAACCGGAGAAGATTGTTAAGATGGGTGTAGCCCATATCCCCGAGGGGCGAAGGCTTTTTCCTCACATGAGTGTGTATGACAACCTGATGACCGGGGCATTTCTGCGCAGGGATAAGCCGGGAATAAACAGAGACATAGAAAAAGCCTATTCACATTTCCCTATATTACGGAAAAGGAAAAGACAATACGCCCAATCCCTGAGCGGTGGTGAGCAGCAGATGGTCGCATTCGGCCGCGGTTTGCTTTCTAACCCAAAACTTTTTCTATTCGATGAACCTTCGCTGGGTCTGGCGCCGATCCTTGTAAATGAAGTAGCCGACCATATTAAAAGACTCGCGGATGAGGGATACACGGTAATTCTGGTTGAGCAAAACGCGAATCTGGCCCTTTCGCTGGCAAAAAGAGCTTATGTGCTTGAGCTCGGCAAAGTAACGGTCGAAGGCGACGCACGTGAACTTCAGAACAACGAATATGTAAGAAAAGCATATCTTGGAATATAGTGCAATAAATAAAAAATGGATGTTCCGCAGTTTTAAACGACACATAGAAAATCATTATTAAAATACAGAGGAGGAAAGGAGATGCGGATAGTTGTTATTGGTGGTGCCGGGGCCATGGCAAAAACAGTAATACAGGACCTTAGTGAAAACCCCGGGGTGAAAGAAATCCTTATAGCTGATTACGATGAAAAGAAAGCCCTTGAATCCGCGGTATCATACAAGGATGCCAGGATAAAGGGAGCTTTTGTGGACGGCTATGAAATCGAAAAAACAGCAGAATTAATCAAAGGTTATGACATCGTTGTTAACTCAGCCCAGCATTATATCAATATACCGGTTATGAAAGCGTGCCTCAGGTCAGGGTGTCATTACAATGATCTTGGAGGGCTTTTCTATGGCACCATTGAGCAAAAGAAACTGTTCGATGATTTCAAAAAATCCGGAATAAACGCCGTATTGTGCATTGGAGGTGCGCCTGGAATAACTAATGTTCTCGCGCGGTATGCCTATGACAGGCTGGACGAAGTTGAGACTGTGAGTCTTTCAGACGCGGCGGTTGACATGACCGATATGAAGGGCATCGATGTTTTTATGCCGGGTTACTCTATCAGAACGATCATGGAAGAGTATGCCGCACAACCGGTTGAATTCATCGACGGGAAATTAAAGAAACTCACCCCGCTCTCAGGCGCGATGGATATCGATTTCCCGGAACCTGTCGGCCGCAGGACCTGTATTCACACACTGCATTCGGAACCGGCTACAATCGGCGAGTCCTTCAAAGACAAGGGAATAAAAGAGGTGACCTGGCGCTTGAGTCTGCCGCCCGATTTTGAAAAAAAGGCGATTTTTCTGGCTTCTCTGGGTTTTTCCGAAGACAAACCGATCGATGTACAGGGCGTAAAGATTGTCCCCAGGGATGTAATAGCGGCAATAGTAGATAAGCATATAAAAGACAGGACAAAAGGGGTGGAGCTGACAATAAAGGATTTAGAAATTTTGCGGGCCCAGGTTATCGGAAAAAAGGATGGAAAAAAAGTTGAATACAACGTTGATTGTACCGCAAAGACACACACCCGCTGGGGCTGCTCGAGCGGAGATGTATGCACTGCGGTTCCTCAATCAATCTGCACCCAGATGCAGGTTCGGGGTGAAATAAAAGAACCGGGAGTGTGGGCGCCTGAACAGGTCATCGACCCGGAGTATTTTTTTAAAGAGCTGGCAAAGAGGGAGATGACCTTTCAGGTTACCAAAAAAGAAGACATTGCATAGGAGCAGCCTGATATCATCACCGATTGCAGTGTATTTGCTCAAATAAAAAGGGTAAATGAATGAGCTCACAAAAAAAATGAAAGAACTGAGAAATATAAAAAAGCCTGAATTAAAAACAGCTATTCCCGGCCCTGAGTCTAAAAAGCTGTTAAAATTAAAAGATAGATACGTCCCAAAAGGCATTTTTGTCACTGTTCCAGCTTTTATTAAGAGAGCTGAGGGGGCGGTAATCGAGGATATCGATGGAAACATAATGCTCGATTTCGCCGGTGGAATCGGGTCGTTGAATATAGGTTACAGCCACCCTGAAGTGGTAGAGACAGTAAAACGTCAGGCTGAAAAGTTTTTCCACTCAAGCATCAATGTGCTGTTGTATGAATCCTATATCCAGCTGGCAAAAGTTTTAGCTGAAATTACACCGGGCAATTTCGATAAAAAAACCATGTTCGTGAACAGCGGGGCTGAAGCTGTAGAAAATGCTGTTAAAATCGCAAGAAGATACACGGGAAAAACGGACATTGTCTGTTTTGAGGGAGGGTTCCACGGAAGAACACTCCTGGCAATGTCACTTACCAGTAAAGTAAAGCCTTACAGCTTTGGATTCGGCCCTTTCGCTCCGGGGATTCATAAGCTTCCTTTCGCTTACTGTTACAGGTGCTCCTACGGGCTTGAGCCGGACGGGTGTAATTTTAGGTGCGCCGAGAGACTAATTGAGATATTCGAAAGCGTGGTAAGCGCTGAAAATGTTGCAGCGGTCATTCTCGAGCCGGTGCAGGGTGAAGGAGGGTTTATCCTCCCACCCGATGAATTTATTACGAGGATCCGGAATATTTGTGACAGGAATAACGTGCTGTTGATATCAGACGAAGTCCAGACAGGTTTCTGCAGGACAGGTAAGATGTTTGCCTCCGGGTACTGGGAGGTAGAGCCTGATATAATCACCACTGCCAAGTCGATCAGCGGGGGGCTGCCTTTAAGCGCTGTTACAGCACTGTCTCTTATACACATCT
>DRHN01000290.1 GCA_011049595.1 Spirochaetota bacterium
GATAAGCGGCATCAATGAGATGAGCCAGAGCATAAGCGCTTCTACCGAAGAGCAATCATCGAACGCTAAGCAGACATCAACGGCGATCGAGAGCGTGAACGAGATAACACAGCAGGCAGCTTCTGCTGCCGAGGAGATGGCAGCTACTACTGAGGAGCTTTCCGGGATGGCGCAGCAGCTTCAGGGCCTTGTGTCACAGTTCAAGGTTGACGAAGGTGAAGCTCACATTAAGGGAGGTGTTGGGGAAGAATGGGCAGTTGCAAAAACCACCACAGCAAAGAATGGGATGGGAGTCAGAAGAGAACTTGCGGCGCCTGCTGAAAAAGAGCAGGCCGGAAGACTTGTTGTGGTCAAAGAGAAAAACGGCAGCGAAACCGGGGATAACGCCGAGGTGACGGATATTACGCTTAGAGAAAATTCAAAAAAGCTCGCCGAGGTTGAATAACTCCGGCAAAAGAAGGGTGAGGAAATGCCTGATTTAATTAATACAGTTCAGCAAAAGAGAGAAGCGTGTTTCCTCTCCGGCTTTATTACCTGGTAAAAAACCGGGCGTATCGAATATTGTATGGACATTGAAGGAAAAGAAAATGGCAGAAACAAAAACCGGAACATTAACCTTTCATCCTGAATCGATAGAAAAAGCAAATAAACCGGGAGAGGAAACTTCTGTCACTATTCACAGGATCATTGAGTCTGCTTACACTCGTTCAGTAGCAGGCGGCGGCCCTGACCTGGACTTCCGTCTCCGGGATATTATTTACCGGGACCTTTTTGATTCAAGGCCGAAAGTTGTGATCTCAGCGCTGTCCGCTTTAGGTAAAATCCGGGATAATCACAGCGTGGAATATATTTCCCGGCTGTTTACCCACGAAGATGAAGAGGTAAAAGATGCCGCTGTAAAGGCTGCCGGAGATATAGGGGACCCCGGCTTTTACAAACCTCTCCTCGGGCTTTTTAAAACAGTCCGGAACGAAAACATTCTCCTCCGGGTCATGACCAGCCTTTCAAAAACAGCCCCCAGTGAACCGGAAGTAAAACAGCTTATCAGAGAGCACGCGGTATCCTCTCTTGTACCGAAAAGAATACGCGCCACAGCTTTCAGGCTGCTTCTTGAAATGGGGGGGACACCTGTCATTAAAGACAGCCTCCCAATTGATGATGATGAGCTGATGGAGGCAGCCTTTATAGCCGCGGAAAACACAAAGGAGCTCACGGCCTCTCTCATTCGCCGGAGCACACCTTTGTTCAGCCGGCTCTCTCAAGCTAACAGGACAGCGCTCGTCCGTCTGGCTTCATCATTCACTTTTTCAGATTCGCTGCACATCATATTCAGAGCAATAGAGGATACCACCCCAGAGGTCCGCATGGCCGCTTACAGGGCTATCGGGAATGACCATGAGCAGGTCTCCGGGTTTCCCGCCATTGTGCAGTTCCTGGCAGATAGGACGGAAAACCTGCCCGATTTGGAGTTCGCGGTGCACAGCGCCATAACCAGGATGGAAGAGCAGCTGTCAGACGGGTACCGTCTCGATGTCCAGTCCTTGAAAAAAGAGATAATCTTGAGGATCGAAAAATTATTTACACAGATCATCTCTACCGACAGGCGGGTCTCGGGAGATTATCATGAGCTCGGCTGGATGATAACAAGGTCCTGTGAATATTTCGAATACTACGGGGACGAAGAGTTTAGAAGCTCCCTTTTAAATTATTTCAAAAGAAGCGGGAACTACACAGAACTTGATCTACTTCGAGCTCTCAAGAATAGTGCTGTTAAGATAGAGGTCAGGCACTTCGATGGTTTTAAGGCTTTGATCGAGCTAATCAAAAACCCGGATCATCAGGGAATGGCCCTGGTTAGGCGCGAGCTTTCTCTGGTCAGGACAGGAAAAAGAAGGATAATGTACCAGCTTATTAGAAATATCCGCATGACCCGCCTATTTCAATTTCCGGAAGCAAAAACACTCTTCAGCACGATATTCGAATGGTCGAAAGAAAAAAAGCTGTACAGGCTTGCCGAAGCTGCGCTGTACGCGCTTGAAAACGTGGATAAAAACGAGGCAACTCTCGCGTGCAGCGTGTGCATGACACCGCCCGTATTTAGTAAAATCCTGGCGATTGCTTCGATGCGTCTTATTAAGGGTCTTGATTGGGACACTCTTAAGCCGTATGTCGTAAAACTCATCGGTTGGGCAGACGATCCTTACATACTGCTGAACGTTATTGACGCGCTATCCGGTATGGATGTTCCTCCCGGGAGTGAAGTGGTCGGTGTTTTACTGCCCCATCTGAGGACCGGAACTGACCGGGAGATAGTCAGCGGTGTTACCGGTTTTCTGGGTGAGAAAGCCGATTTCAGCATATTCGGCCCGCTTAAAAAGATATTCTACGGGTCCGAGGAGTGGAAACAGGCACTGATCCTTCAGGTTTTTGAAAAGATGATCGAAGAAAAAAGAGTTTCCAACCGGGAAGGTCTGAGCGAGTTTTTATACGGGCTGCTGAGAGATAAAAACAGGACCCATCACGGCAAAGCAGCCATACTGCTTTACAAAATGGAAGATGATTACGCGTTAAACATTTTCAAAGGACTTATTGAAACAGGAACTTATGAGGAAAAGGCAAACCTTGTAAGAGGTCTGAGGGGGGTAGTGAATTCCCGGCTCGCACCTCTTTTAGTGTCACTTATACACGATAGTAACACTGTGCTCCAGGAAGCGGTGAGAGAAACTGTTTTAAATATAACTGAAGAAGCAACTATCAATAAAATCCTCACAGACATCGGTCTAAAAACTACTGCCGGGGCACGCACGGAGGAGATGGGTGATGAGGACAGCGGCACCGAAATCGAGATAGATTTTCAAAAAGAAAGAAAAGCGTACACCTTTGAAAAAGAGCATATTCAGGAGCTTGCAGTCTTTTTTACGGATATTAAGGGCTATACCCGTAAAGCGCAGATCCTAACTTCAATAGAGCTGACCTCTTTGATCCAGGATTATGAAAGAATACTTATCCCGGTAGTCACCCGGCACAGGGGCTCGTTGATAAAAAAGATGGGAGACGGCCATCTTTTCGTTTTTCAATCACCGCTGGACGCGGCACTTGCAGGCATCAGACTGCAGAAAGCCCTGCGCAGGTTTAACAATTACAGAGAAGACAGGTTCCGTATTTCCATTAGGGTCGGTATACACTGGGGTGAGGTGGTTAAAAAAGATGGGGACGTGTTTGGAAATAACGTGAATATCGCGTCACGGCTCGAAACAGCAGCATCTCCCGGATCGGTCCTGATATCCTCCGATCTCAACGAAAAAGTAAAAGAGCACATCCACAGCCGTGAGATAGGGCTAATAAAGGTAAAAGGCATCGAGGACCCGATAAGAATGTACGAGCCCTACGAGATCAAGCTGGAAGAAATGCCTGAGGGTATGGACCCTGCTCTGGGGGGCAGAAATGCTTTATCCAGCCCCTTGATGAGAAAAATAGTGAGAAATGGCCATGCCGGATCAAATGAAGAGCCCTTAACGACAACCCGGAAATCGGCAGGTTCGCTCGAACAGCAAAGTTCACACCAACTCACAAGCTCGAACGAAATTGAGTCTTCGCACGAACTATTAAATTATTTCAAAGAAACTATTCATACCTTAACCAGACTCTATAAAAATGTAGAAGCAGGCGAAAAAGAGCTGACCGAAATAAAGACAGAACTTTTAAAACGGTGGAAGTGGATAAAGGATAAGACAATTGTGACCGGGAGGTTGTGATAAAGTATAAAAAATCAAATAAGAAAAAAGTTTAATTAAAAGGAAAAAAAATGGAACCTACGTTAAAAGATATCCTTGAGAAATTAAGACAGGCTAGCAATGCAGTCCAGGGCGCCCTGATAATGATCGATGAAAAGTGCAGGGTGACCTTCTGGAGTGAATCCGCGGAAATGCTATTCTGCTACACAGCGGATGAAATTACAGGAATTGAGTTATTTAAAATCGTTTCCCCGGCGGATTATCATAATGACTTAGAAACAACGCTGCAAACTCTCAGTAAACCCGGCAGGAAATTTCTGCCTGATAGTATCAAGGAGTTCCGGGCTCTCAGGAAGGATGGGGAGATGCTTCCAATAGAGTTATCATTTTCTCCCATTAAGGTCCAGGATAAATGGAACATACTGGCAATAGTAAGGGACATCGCAGAAATTACAAGTCCGGGTATAAGAAAAAGAGGGATAAAGGTATGACATCTGATTATTCTGAAAGTGACGCCGGAGAAAAAATGGTACACGTATGGCTGAAAAACATGGGGGGAAACCGGGCCCTGGAAAGGGTGTTTATGGACGGCCTTAAAAGTCTCCCGTACAGGATAGACGAGCTGGGTCAGGCCATAGAGAAGAACACCGGAAAGGATATCCAGTTTATTGCCCACAACATCAAAGGAGCGTTCGGCAACCTGGGAGTTACCGACATATATGAATTGGCATCAAAAATTGACATGGAAGCAAAGAAGGACAATTACCGGATCGAAGACATAAAAAATGATTTCAAAAAACTGCGGGAGGTCGTCAAGCAAATACCGGATAAATACATGAATAATAATGAAAACCAAGAGGAAAAACCGTATCAGGATGCCGCGCTCAACTCAGGTTTGAAAAACCGCTGTGACAAAAGCAAGATACTTATAGTTGATGATAATAAAGAAAACAGGAAATTGATCGCGACTATTATCAAGCAGAACACAGACCACGAAATCCTTCTCGCGAGCAGCGGAAAAGCTGTTCTCACTTTTATAGAAGATTATGACCCCGACCTCATACTGCTTGACATAAAAATGCCTGATATGGACGGCTTCGAAGTCGCTGAAGCACTCAAAAGCAATCCTGTCACGAAAGAAATCCCCATACTCTTTATCACTGCATTGAGGGACACCGAGTATAAAATAAAGGCATTTAACAGGGGAGGGATCGATTTTATCTCAAAACCGTTCAACATCGATGAGCTGCTGGCACGGGTCAACACTCATCTCCGGCTCAAACAGATACAGAACGAGCTGAAAATGAAAAACAGGCTTCTTGCAGACAGGGAAACCCACCTGATACATCTTGTCGAAGAGAAAACAAGAAAAATAACCGAGCAGCTTTTCACCGATACACTGACAAAGCTGCCCAACCGATTAAGGCTTATAGAAGATCTGAAGTTTTCGGTCTCTTCAACACTTATTCTAGTAAACATCGATAATTTTAAGCAGATCAATAATTTTTTCGGCAATAAAATGGGTGACATCATAATCCTCGAGCTCGGAAACAGGATCAAAACCGCTGTCAAGGGGAGCGAGTGCAGGCTTTATAAGCTGCACGCGGATGAATACGCC
>DRHN01000291.1 GCA_011049595.1 Spirochaetota bacterium
CGGAAATAGAGAAGGCAATTGAGGCTGCCGTATTTGGTTAAGGTGCTGAATCTGAATAATCTTTGGTATGAACTAAAAAAGAGTTATGTAAATGATATTTCCCGAACTCATAACATTTTTACCACAGGCCGACATTCCGCTTAGTCGCGTTACAGCATACCTTTCACAATCAGACACACATCAAATTCTTTTCATGGAATTTAGCGAGGGTGTTAATTTTTTTTCAGTATATATTCAATTCAGAATATACATTTTTCCTGAATGTGTTTTACTTACCTATTTTTTTCGTTGAGCCTTTTTTAGCTGGCAACACGATTCTCTTACAATCAGCGTGGGCTGCAATAATATCCTCTCTCCCCTTTTGCTTTCGCTGTCTATTCGTTCAAGAAGCCTTTTTACCGCAATACGGCCCAGATCTTCAAACGGCGTGGCTACCGTAGTAATTGAAGGATTCGTCAGGTCGTCGATAAAAATATTATCGTACCCGAGAACCGATACATCCTGAGGCACTGAGAGGTTGTTTTCACTTATTGCCTTTATAACACCGATTGCCATCAGATCGTTGAAGGCAAATACAACAGAAAACCTGAGTTTTTTAATCAATGCCTCTTTTACGATATTATACGCGGTTCGCAGATTGTAATCACCACGCATAATATATCTTTCATCACAAACCATCCCGGTTTCAGAGATGAAATCGAGAAACCCTCTTAATCTATTCTCAGTCGAACTCCTCTTCTCAGGCCCGGTGATGATGAGGATATCAGCATGACCCAGGTTGTAAAGATATCTTGCCCCTTCGTATCCACCTTTATAATCATCACCAATCACAACATCGCCGCTGAAATCCTCCAGCTCCTCATCCATCAGTATGACATTTATAGTGTCTGGAACAAGCTCCCTGATCTCTTTTCCAGTAAGACCGGTACTGCACAGTAAAATACCTGAAACCCTCTGTCCTGTAAGATGCTTGATATAGGCTGCTTCCCTCTTCCTGTCTGAATTCGTATTGCAGAAGAGGGTAAGATACCCGTTATTGAAGCATTCATTTTCCACAGCCTTGCCGAGCTGCGCATAGTAAGGGTTAACGTTGTCCGGCAGAATGACACCAATAACATTCGACAACCCCTTTCTCAATCCCGAAGCAAGGGCATGGGGGGTGTATCCGGTTTGTTTGATAATCCTTTTTATCCGCTCGCAAGTTGCCTTCCGCATGTTGCCTTTTTCTTTTTTATTGAGCACCCTGGAAACGGTTGCGGTAGAAACACCTGCAAGTTTTGCTATATCTCTAAGAGTTATAATTGTTTGTCTGTTCACGGCTTAAACGTTCCTCACGAGCAATGATACCCCACAGCACGACCATCAAACCGCTTTCACTATTTGATCCCGAACTTCTTTTGGGCCTCTCCAAACACCCTGTCGAGAATTTCAACCGCACGATCAAGGTCGACTTTCTCTACGTTAAGCGGCGGTATGAGCTGAAGCCTGTTATGATAGTACCCGCCCTTCTCGAACAATAGTCCCTCTTCCAGACTCCGGTTCCTTACGAAGGTCGCCTCCTGTATAGCAGGTTCCTTTGTCTGCCTGTCCTTCACCAGCTCGAGCCCAGTGTACAGACCCTTGTTGTCTATCCATCCAATGATTACATGCTTTTCCTGCAGGGCCTTTAGCCTGTCGAGAAAATATGTTCCGATCTCGTTTACTTTTTTCAGAAATCCTTCATCGGTAACCACATCCAGCACATAGTTGCCTGCGGCACATGCCAGAACGTTTCCAGCCTGTGTAGACACATGTGCTCCAGGACCCCAGGCCGTCAGTATATCTTCTTTCGCTATTACTGCCGAGATAGGCAGGCCGCCTCCCAATGCCTTGGATGTGACGATCATGTCAGGCTCTATCCCGGAATGCTCAAATGCCCACAGCTTTCCGCTTCTCCCCAGTCCTGTCTGTATCTCGTCTACAATCAGTAACATGCCGAATTTGTCCGCTATCCGCCTCAATTCCTGCAGATATTCAACCGGAGGTATATAGTATCCTGAGCTGCTCTGAAATGGACTTACCAGTATCGCCGCTGCATTGCAAATACCGTTTATACCATCGGTGTACGGTGTTTCTTTTCCGTCCAATAGCTTTTCAAAAGCTTTTATGCCGTCCATTGCATGTCCGGGTTCACTCCTGTATTCATGAGGAAACTGAAAATACCCTATTGCCCTATCAGGCAGTACAGGATAAAAGAACGGCTGCATGTTTCCTTTACCGGTCAGCCCCATCGTTCCGTATGTTACTCCATGATAATCCCCGTAAGCTGTAAGTATATAGGGCTGCCCTGTGTAGTATCGCGCAGCCCGTACAGCAAGTTCTATTCCGTCACTTCCCGTTACTCCAAACATCACCCGCGTCTTCCCGCTTATCCTGGAATTCTTTAAAAGCTTCTCCGCCATCTTTATCCGTTCAACATGGGGGAAATCAAAAAAGTGCGTCAATGTTCCTGCCTGCTCACGAATAATTCTCGTTATCTCCTCGTTACATCCGCCTAAGGCGTTCACAGCAAATCCCGATAAAAAATCGATGTACTCTTTTCCGTCCACATCATAAATATGCGCACCCTTTGCACGCGCCATCACCGGAGTCACTTCAAATATTCCCCATCCTACTCCTCCAAAAGATTCATACTGCGCCCATTTTCTCGCCAGTTCCTTTGTCTTTTCACCAAAGGGAGCCGATTCTATTCTGTCCATAAGCGCTTTCTCAGTCACCTTGAATTTCTCTCTCTGCGCCCCAACGTTCTTATTGAATTCGCTGGCCATGTTAATCCCCTCCGCATAACAATAATTTTTACTCATTGTGGTATTTTATTTAAATAATTGTTCCCGACGTTCTTTTTCGTAAATGCAGTATATACGGTTACTCTTTTAC
>DRHN01000292.1 GCA_011049595.1 Spirochaetota bacterium
GTGAGAGTGAACAGGAACAACACTGCCTTTTTCAAAGAAAAATTTTACCATATGGGTTTTCTCTCCCATGGCCAGATTCTGCCTGGTTACACCCTCGATCATGCGTACAAGCCCGTCATCCCTCTTTTTGATCACCATTTTTTAACTCCTCCCCTGTTTTCTATCGGGATTTTTTATGGTTTATAAAACTAAACCGGCTGTTTTTTACATTTAACATTTACTACGATTTTTTGTCAACTGATAGCTGATTCACAACTTTTTATTGCACAACCGAAAAATATTTAGTACACTCTCCCATATCCGCAGTGCGTATAAAAATGCTGTGACCGATCTCTGCGTTCAGTCAATTGGAGAAGACAATGCCTATCATCGACTTTAAAGGAGCCTGGACAGCTCTTATTACACCCTTCAAACCGGATGGAAGTGTCGATTATTCAGGGTTTGAAAAAAACATCGAATTTCAGGTCGCAGGGGGAATTACCGGTATACTGCCTGTCGGGACTACCGGGGAGTCTCCTGCCCTGAAAGAGGAAGAGCACAACAGTGTAATAAAAAAGGCAAAAGAATTCACCATGGGCCGATGCGGCGTGCTGGCGGGGACAGGTTCAAACTCCACACTTGAAGCACTCGGTTACTGCAGGACCGCTGTGGAGTCCGGTATCGATAAAGTCCTCCTTGTTGACTGCTATTACAACGGACCATCCAGCCTGGAATTGAGAAGAGAATACTATCAGCCTGTCCTCGACGAATACAGTGATATCAAAATTGTAATATACGTAATACCCGGAAGAACGGGGACAGCTATTACGCCGGCCGATATAGCGGTATTGAGCGGCCGGTATGACAGGGTGATCGCCATAAAAGAGGCTACGGGTGATATCGGGCGGATGACCGAGGAACACTCCCTCATGCCGGACATGAGTATCATGTCCGGTGATGACGACATAACATTTGAAATAATGACAAATTCCGGGATAGGATCGGCCGGCGCAATTTCCGTTATCTCGAATATAGCGCCCCTGGCTGTAACCGGGATGGTAGACGCGCTTCTCTCGGGTGACAGGGAAAAGGGAAAGAGTATCGCGGATAAACTCAAGCCGCTGTTCTCGATCGTTACAGTAAAAGCCCGATCCACACGTGTCCTGCCGGACGGCAGCAAAGCAACGGTCGAGGACAGGTTTCGAAACCCGCTCGCCATAAAAACAGCCATGAACGGTCTTGGAATTCCGGCCGGGGCCCCGAGGAGGCCGCTTGGAAAAATGACCCCGGAGGGTATAGATATTGTACGGGGCGCTCTCAAAAAAGTATATCAGGAATCTTTCGATATTTTTAAACCTCTTGAAGAGTTCTACGGGATTGATATCGAAGAGCGTCTTTCGGACAATGATGTCTGGAACAAAATGACATACGGGGTATGATTCAAAGTTTACAGGCCGTGTGCTTCCACACCGTAAGCGCCAAGGAACTCAACAAGGCCCCCGGGGTTTTTGAACAGATGAGAGTCGATCCCTAGATGTCTGGCAGCATTTACATTTTCCTCTCTGTCGTCGATAAAGAGAACGCTTTCGGGCTTTAGATTTGCCCTGTCCAGCGCGATTCTGAATATCCGGTGGTCCGGTTTCATGCAGCCGACTTCAAAGGAAAAAACGACATCCTTTATAATGCCTTTGAGGTCTCTGACCAGTATTTCAGCGTTAATTTCATTGGTGTTCGAAAGCACAGACAGATCGATACTTTTACCTATATCAAGGACCATCCTGAACATATCATCACGTTTTACCAGTAGTGAATTCCAGATGCTCTTGAACCTGACAAAATTGATTTCGCATCTTAAACGTTTTTTTATAGTTTCGTAAAATTGAGTGGATGAAATACTTCCCGATTCGAACTCCTCATACAATTCGGGTGAAAACAGCACACTCTTTACCTCTGATATGAGCCGGCCGCTGCACTCACTGAGGCCTTTTAGAACAGATTCAACGTCAAGAGTGTACAGCACTCCCCCGAGATCAAAAAAAACGTTTAAGATGCGAAATCAATTTTGTCAGGTTCAAGAGCATCTGGAATTCACTACTGGTAAA
>DRHN01000293.1 GCA_011049595.1 Spirochaetota bacterium
AACCAGGATCGAAGTCGTCCACCCTTTACAGGGTGAAGGGCTTGCGTTAACTGCCATTGCGGCGGTTGTAATAGGAGGCACCAGATTAACGGGAGGAACAGGAACTATCCTGGGAACTTTCCTGGGCGCTTCGATTGTATTTACTATTCAGGATATATTAATGCTAATGCGGGTTCAGGCATACCTGTTTAACGCGTTTGTAGGAGTTGTAATAATTTTGGCAGTAATCCTGAATCAATTTGTCAGCAGGAGAAGCAGATCATGAATCCAAAAAACAGAACTCCATTAATCGAAATGAAAGGGATATATAAAAATTTCAGGCGTGTAGAGGCTTTAAAAAATCTTGATTTTACAATTTATAAAAATGAAAGTGTAGGCCTTGTCGGTGATAATGGCGCCGGTAAATCCACCCTTATAAAAATGCTTTCAGGACTTTTTCCACCGACAAAGGGGGAAATATTTATAGAAGGTAAAGAAGTAAAGCTGAATAGTTATAGTGATTCCACAAAATACGGCATAGAAACAATTTATCAGGACTCCGCTGTTGTCAATGATATGGATATAGCAAGGAATATTTTTCTTGGAAGAGAGCCGGTTTCTGCGCTGGGGTTCTTGAATTTGAAAAAAATGGATAAATTATCAATGGAAATCCTGGATTCAATAGGAATACGAGGCATAAATTCGTCAAGGCGTTTAGTTGATGAACTTTCGGGAGGTCAAAAACAAGCAGTTGCAATTGCCAGGGCTGTTCATTTTAAAAGTAAAGTTCTTCTTCTTGATGAGCCTACAAGCGCGTTGTCGGTAAAAGAAACCCGTTTTGTACATGATTTTATGATAAAGCTGAAGAATGAAGGAATTTCAAGTGTCTATGTATCCCATACTATTTCAAATGTTTTTAATGTTGTTGACAGGTTTGTTGTTTTACGTCGCGGGGAGAATGCCGGGGAGTTTCTAAAAGAAGAAACATCTGTGGAGGAAATAAGTGAGCTTTTGATCAGTCATAGTTCCGAGGATGAAAACTAAAGGGGACTTTTATTGATCGATAAAAATTTTCAAGGTTGAAGATTGGCTTAAGCTCAATATCATATATAAATGTAGAGGTGATTATGACAGCGCAAGATCGATTTAAAGCGATATGCAATTTTGAAAGAACCGGTGATGTATTCATCTGGAGTGTTGATTCATGGAACGAAGCATATACGCGATGGGTCCGGGAAGGAATGCCTGTAAAAAATTTGAACAATAAAAAAGAAATCAATATGCATCTTCTTGGCTATCAGGACCGGATCGAGTGTATAAAACCGAACGCGGCAATTACGGGGATGGGTCGTAATAACAATCCTCCATGGGTACCGCCTCTGGTTCCTATGTATGAAAATAAAATTCTAGAGGAAGATAATGAGCACATTATAAAAATCGATTATGACGGTGCAATTGTTCGAGTACAGAAAAGTGACCCCGAACTGATGCCGCAATACCTGAAATATCCTGTAAAGGATAAAAAGAGCTGGGAAGAATACAAAAAACGGCTGGATCCATTTTCGCCTGAAAGGTGGACTAAAGGCTGGGAAATAATGTCTGATGATGAACTTCAATTTCCGATTAAAAAGGAACAGGTGGGAAAGAGCTACAATGAGAGAGATTTTGCTCTTGGAATGATGGCGCTGTCCTTATTTGGTATGCCGCGTAATTATATGGGATTGGAAAACATCAGTTATGCCATTTATGATAATGTTTCCCTGGTTGAGGAGATGATTGAGTGGCAGGCTTATTTTTCATATGAGATGCTCAAAAAAGTATTTACGGCCGGGATAAAGCTTGAGTGGGTCTGGTTGTGGGAAGACATGTGTTACAATAAAGGTTCTCTCGTGTCACCCGCATTTGTTAAAAAATATATGGTGCCGAAATACAGAAAGATCGTTGACCTTCTACTGAGTAACGGGGTAAAGGCGCTTATACTTGATTGCGACGGCAACACCGAAGAACTTTTGCCCATATGGATCGATTGTGGAATTAACGCACATTACCCCTTTGAAATTGCGAGCTGGATGGACCCGATAAAACTGCGAAAAAAATACGGAAAAAATTTGATTATAATCGGTGGAATTGATAAGAGGATGCTCTCAAAAGGGAAAAATGAAATAGATCGAGAAGTAGAAAAGGTGGCCGAGCTAATAAAGGATGGAGGGTATTTTGTCAATTGCGACCATCATATTCCTCCGGATGTATCTTATGAGAATATCAAATATTTTCTGAACGAAGTGCACAAACTGAGCGGTTACGAGGAAACAAGAAGAATAATACAATAAAGGTGTGAATAATTGGATCTCAATCTCAAAGGGAAAAAGGTGTTCGTGACCGGAGGGAGCGTCGGTATAGGTCTTGCCTCAGCAAGGAAATTTGCCGAAGAAGGCGCTGATGTGGCTATCGAAGCAAGGGACAAAGAACGGGTATATCATCCGAAGCCGGGGAGATTCAGAAAAAGTTTTATGTGAGTGTTTTAGGTATCCGGATGGATGTTACCAGGCTTGAGGATATTGAAAAAGCGCATGGTACGAACCTATCTACAATACGACGGAGGCTTGGCTCAAAGTAGTGGATTGAGGAGGAAAGAAATGAAGCAGGCGATAATGATAAAACCAAAAGAGATAGAATTTAAGGAAGTGCCGGTTCCGAAGATAACCCAGCGGCAGGTATTGGTGAAAATAATGCGGATCGGAATATGCGGCAGCGATATTCATGTCTATCACGGTCTTCATCCATACACATCTTATCCTGTTGTTCAGGGGCATGAAGTGTCCTGTATGGTAGAAAAGGTTGGAAAAAATGTCAGAAAATTCAAACCCGGTGATAAGGTAACCATAGAGCCGCAGGTATCCTGCGGGCACTGCTATCCCTGCACTCATGGGCTTGTGAATATTTGCAATGAGTTAAAGGTATTGGGATTTCAAACTACCGGGACAGCTTCCGATTATTTTGCGGTATCCGTGGACAAACTGGTCAAACTGCCTGATGATATGGGTTTCAATGAAGGCGCGATGATCGAGCCATTGGCAGTAGGAGTACGGGCAATACAGAAAGGAGGGGAAATAAAAGGCCGGAACATCCTTGTATTTGGCGCAGGACCTATAGGAAACCTGACAGCGCAGGTTGCCAGGGGCATGGGTGCCTCTGGTGTCATGATTGTCGACTTGAATGATTTCCGCCTCTCAATTGCCCGGCAATGCGGTATAGATTACACAGTGAATCCTGCGCGGCAGGATATTTCGCAAGAGCTTAAAGGCGCTTTTGGACCGGACGGTGCAGATTTGATTATAGAATGTGTTGGGGTCAATAAAACCATGGATATGGCAATTGAACTGTCCAGGAAAGGGACCGATATTGTAGTTGTTGGTGTATTTGGAGACAAGGCAGCCATTGATATGGGTATGGTACAGGAAAAAGAGTTGCGTCTTTTCGGGATAGCCCGATATATAATAGAAGATTTTCAGACTGCAATCGATCTTGTAACAGGCGGCAGGATTAAGCTTTTACCGCTGATATCCCATGAGTTTGGGTTTTATGATTATGCCAAAGCATACAGGCA
This sequence comes from Spirochaetota bacterium, assembly GCA_011049595.1. GTDB lineage: Bacteria > Spirochaetota > B62-G9 > B62-G9 > DRHN01 > DRHN01. The sequence goes on from DRHN01000293.1 coordinate 3,587, forward strand.
TATTGATGAAAAGAAAGATCAAACAATGAAGGTCATGATCCGGGTGAACTGATATCATAAACTTCAGATGATCTAGCATTTTTGTACCTTAATAACAATTTCCTTATTAAAGAACAAGGGGGCATACATGACTTCAAGAGAAAGAATACGAAAGGCCATAAATCATGAAGAACCTGACAGGGTGCCGATAGATTGTAATTCAGTGGTAAGTCAAATTCATGAAAAGGCTTATGAAAACCTGCTGGATTATCTTGGCATGCAGGACGAGATACGTATTGTTTGCCCGACGCAGAGAATCGCGGGATTGAGCGAAGAAGTGTACGATTTATTAGGTGTTGACACTCGGTATATATACGCTAACGCGCCGTCATCCTGGAAATATGAAGAGAGATCCGATGGTTCGTGGGTTGATGAATTCGGGACGGGGTTAAAACGGTGCGGTCTGTACTGTGATATTTCAGAGCCGGTTCTGGCTAACGCCACTCTTGAAGATGTGAAAAGATATCAATTCCCTGATCCTGGAGACCCGGCCAGGTTTGAAGGGCTGAGGGAAAAAGCTAAAGATCTATATGAAAATACCCAATACGCGCTTGTCGGCGGGCTCCAGCTCGCGATATATTATTTTGCCTGGGTATTGAGAGGTATACGCCAGTTCACGGAAGATATTATTCTCAATAAACCTCTTGCTGACTACATAATGGACAAACTCGTGGACTGGAATATTGAAATGCTTGATCGATATTTATCAGAAGTAGGTGATTATATAGAATATCAGTGGTTCGCTGACGACTGGGGGGTGCAGGACGGCCCGTTTATATCGCCCGAGATGTTCAGGGAAACCATGGCCCCGCGGTTTAAAAAGATTATCAGTTTTATAAAATCAAAAACAAAAGCAAAATTCTGTATGCACACATGCGGGGCTACTTACTGGATGATGGATGACCTGTTAGAAATGGGCGTGGATATTGTGCATCCTGTTCAGGCAAACGCGAAAGGTAATGAAGATGCGGCGAGGTTAAAGCGAGACTACGGGGACAAACTGGTATTTCACGGCAACACGAATAACCAGGGGGTATTTCACAAAAGCATTGAAGAAGTCACTGCCGACGCTCTTTATAGAATCAGGCACCTCGCGCCGGGCGGAGGCTACATATTCTCCGGAGGCCACAATATACAGGTTAACATGCCGCCGGAAAACATACTGGCCCTTTTTGATACCGCAAAAGAATATGGTGTTTATCCTATAGACACAAAAAGAATAGATGAAAAATTAAAGGAGCTTTCGGAAATAAAACCTGTAATAAATGAAGAGATAATAATATAAATCTTAGGGTTTATCCCGGGTATTTAAGAAATGTCCTTTTATTTCCGGATCTTCTGAACTCGACAGCTTCGTCAATAATATCGAATATATTGTATTTCGGGTTATAGCCCAGAATGGAACGGGATTTATTCAGATCGATATGAAAATCGTGAAAAACGTCATATTCAAACTCGACAATAGGAATGTCGAGCTTTTCCGATATATAACCGGCAAGTTTGTCGTAGCTGAACGGCGAAGGGCCCGCAACGTTGAATGCCTGGAACAACGCGCTTTTATTCTCGACCGCAAGCATAACGGACTCGACAACATCATGTATGCTCACCACGTGGCGTAAACCGGGACGACCGTCCGGATGCACAAGTTTGGCGACGCCATCCAGGCCTTTTTCGAAAAATTCCTTTTGTTCAGGTTTTACTACGAGCTCCTCCCAGACCGGTACTCCGAAATCGGGTTTTTTTAGGGTAGCGTGGGCGAGAACATCGTCCTCAGCGTAAACCCATGAGAATCTCAACGTAGTTATCGGCAGTTTGCTCTGTATTATAAACTGCTCGCACATTGTTTCTTCCAGTACTTTTGAGAACGCGTAGTAGCCGGGATAGGCGGAGTGAGGGTAGTTCTCATCGATCGGATAGGGGTGCGGGTAGTAGTATATGCCTGCCCTTGCGTCCGATCCTGCCTGTATATATTGCTGAATGTGGCCGCAGTTCCTGCAGGCATCCAGCAGGCCGAATGTCCCGCGCACGTTCACGTTCATGAATGTTTCCCTGTTTTCTTTGACGTTTGCCAGGTGGATGACAGCGTCCATATCCGCGACAAACCTTTCCGGCAAGGTCTCGTCGCTGAGGTCGCCTTTCATTATTTCCACGTTCTCCGCTCTTACGGGCTCCTCATGCTCCAGGGCCCTGATTGAATAACCGGCCTTTAGAAGCTCTGGTATAATATTGTGTCCGATTTTTCCGCTAGCACCAGTGACCGCGATATTTTTTATTTTCATTTAAGCATATCTCCTTTATTGAACAATAATTTTAAGTTAGGCAAAACATCAGTTTCCGTTTGCTGATTTTATGAAAGTATTTTTTCAAGATACTCTTTGCATTGAATAACTGCTTTTTCCCTGTTTCCCCCGCCCTGATATTCGATGATCAAATCTCCTTTGAAGCCGGTTTTTTTTAGTGCGGATATGTATTCCTCAAAAGGCACATCACCCTCCCCGATAGGGGGAAGGACCCATGTCACATCTTCCGGAAGGTGGATGAAGTCTTCTCCTTTCGGCATGACAAAGATGTGCTCTTCAAGAACCGCTAGCCGGTTATCAGGAACCGCTAGCCGGTTATCAGGAACCGCTAGCCGGTTATCAGGTACTAACCTGCCGGAACCTTTCTTAAGCAGGATGGAATCCTTTGCATGGGTGTCCATGATATAGCTGCCCAGGGCTTTAACAGCTTTCACCACGTCATCGGGTATGAGCACAAGGTTCGCGGGGTCGAAATTAATTCCAATATTTTCGCTGTTGAGCTCCCTCATCATCCGGAGCATGAGCTCTGTGCTGCCCACCATAACACCCGGGCCGTTTTCAACAAGCACGATCACACCGCGGGACCCGGCGTGCTCTGCCAGCTCGGAAAATCTTGAAATCATCTCATCCCAACCTTCCAGAAGACCCGGCCTCCCCCCGGATTCAGTGATTACAAACCGGACATCGGCTTCGGAAGCGAAATCGATGACTTTCTTAAAATTTTTCATTATAGTAACCCTGGGTATATCAGGGTCAATGATATCTGTATAGGCCCCGAGGGATTTCAGTTCAAGACCCAGGCTTTTAAGCATTTTTAGAAATTGTTTATGATCTCCCCTCGATTGCGCGACGATGTCCTTGTACCAAAGCTGTACTACTTTGAAACCTAACTCGGACGCTTTTTTCAGGTTTTCTGTATATGAGAGACCGGGATCGATCGGTTCAATCATCAGACCAATTTTCATTTTTTTCTCCATTGTTCTTTATTCAGCCTATTCGTCATTGGTGATTATATCAAATATCAATGTTTAATCAAGAATATTCTTTTTATGTAAAAAAGGATAACCTGTGTTGTTACACAATGGAAATAATGCGAAGAAAAAGGTGAAATAAAGATAAAGTATTAAGACTTGACTTCAAGTCGATTTAATTCCATATTTTTATGATAAGTTTGGTAATTCAGATTTTCCAGAGAGTCTTATTCGAATGGAAACAACTCCTTCAATAGAGCAGGAATCGCGAGATCGGGTTTCTGAAACCGCGGACGATTTCGCAAAAGCTGTACATGAAAAGGTCAAGAAGCTTGTTGAAAATATCAAATCCACAATTTATATAAATACAAATAAACTCGAGTATATAATAGCCTCTTTAATAGCGGGCGGGCATGTGATCCTCGCGGATACTCATGGTGTCGGAAAAACTTCTCTTGCGAGAGCACTGGCCGGCTCAATTAAATGGCAGAAAGAAGATATGCGGACCGGTGAATTAATAGTAGATAATTTCAACAGGATACAGTGCACGGTCGACATGCTGCCGCAGGACATACTGGGATACAACAGGTTTGTCAGCAACACGAACCAAATGGTGTTTCACAAAGGGCCGATATTCGCGCACTTTGTACTCTGCGATGAGATAAATCTTCTGACCCCGAAGGCGCAGGGCTCTTTTCTGCAGGTCATGCAGGAACAGGCTGTAACAGTTGAGGGGCGCACCTTCGATCTGCCGGGACCCTTTTTTATTATTGCCACAATGAACCTCAAGGGGGCTCACCTGTTTCCGCTGCCGGCCCCGCAGCTCGACAGGTTTATGATCCGTATTTCCATGGGGTATCCGGACCCGGATGATGAAGCCGAGATCATAACAAAACATGGGAGAGTGGACGCCTGGGAGAATTTTAAACCGGTAATCGACTCCGGGGAGCTTCTCCAGTGGCAGAGTTTTGTTGACAATGTAACGATCCATAGCGATATTATCGATTATATAGTGACCTGTGTCAGGCAGACGCGTTTTCATCCCGATGTTCACACAGGGGCGAGCCCAAGAACAGGTGTTAAGCTGTCCCGGCTTGCAAGGGCGCTCTCTCTTATCCGGGGTGATAATTTTGTCACTATCGACACGGTCAAAGAGATCTTTTTCTCCACTGTCACCCACAGGATTATCATGAACGACCCCTCCCTTGAGGCACGGGGTTTCCTCGAAGAAATTCTGCGGGCGGTCCCCGTTGAACTCCGCGGAAAAAAGAGGACACGAAAGGAAAAAATCCTCGGGCCCCCGGATACAGTTTAGAACAATATCAGGAACCGCCTGCCGGTTATCAGGGGCCGGAATCACCGGTCAGAAAACGCCGGTGTGAAATCATAGGAATGAAATCACAGGAATGACATTACCGGGATGAAAGCTCTACTATTTATCCTTGAAAATAGGATCAAAAACAATGCCGTTACCAGGAACCGCTTGTCGGTTACCAGG
>DRHN01000294.1 GCA_011049595.1 Spirochaetota bacterium
ATGAGTGTTTCCTCATCAAACCTATATTAAAGTGTTAAGTACGTATCTATTCCGTTAACAGTAAAACATATATCCACTATCCTACTTTCTACTTAAGATATCGTAATTGGATATCTTAATATTGCTAATAAAACAATAATTATCACTACTATTGTATTTGTCTTTGTTAAAAAGTTTGTGGGATGATGATACATTTTTTTACAGTCTTTTTACACATTTTTACATATTTCTATATTATTTTTAATACAATGGAAAATGTATCTGTGTCTAAATATGGGACATTATTCCAGTATCCTGGAAAAAAGGGAAATTCTATCAAACATGGATTTTTGCTTTAGGAGGTTGTTATGTTCGACGGTCTTTGCGGCGCATTTGGATCCGGTTTTCAGATGCATTACTGGAACGGCTTTTTTGTATTTGTAATAATTATCGGGGTCATTACCGCGGGTATTATTTTTACTGTCAGGGGACTGAGGCGATCGGACCCTGTGCACACCGGGAGCGGAAACCGGATATCCGGCAGCCCTTCCGAGATAGCCAAAAAAAGGTACGCTAGTGGGGAGATCACCAGGGAGGAGTTTCAAAAAATTATTTCAAACATAGACCCGGGGACCAATGGCTAGGATCGTTATCGTTGACGATGATCGAAAACTGGTAGACCTTTTAAATACCTATCTTTCCGAAAACAACCACACCCCGTCTTTCTACACCGATCCTCAGGATTTTTTAAAACAGGAGCTCGAGAGGTTCGACCTGGTCATACTTGACATCCTGATGCCGGCAATCGACGGGTTCGATGTGCTCAGGGAAGTGAGGAAAAAGTCCGTAATCCCGGTAATTATGCTCACCGCAAGAGGGGACATATATGACCGGATCGTGGGTCTCGAGCTCGGCGCCGATGACTATCTTCCAAAACCTTTTGAGCCTCGTGAGCTTCTCGCCAGGATCGAAGCTGTACTGAGAAGGTCAGGTCCGGAAAAAAGGATTTTGGGCCGGCTTGAGTATCCGTCCTTTACGTTTACACCGGAATCAATGAAACTGGAGGTAAAGGGTGTCGAAGCGGCCCTTACCGGTGCCGAACACGAGCTGCTGCTGCTTTTCTGCAACAACCCTTTTAGAGTCCTTTCACGTGACATCATCATGGAAAGTACAAAAAACATTACCTGGGAGAGTTTTGACAGGTCGGTTGATGTCCTTGTCAGCAGGTTAAGAAAGAAACTGGATGACAACCCGAACGATCCCGGGATAATCCGGACAATCTGGGGGGAAGGCTACATGTTTATCGCAAGAAGGACAGATGAAAAATAATACGTCATTCCGATATACAATCCTAATCAAAGTAGTCACTCTGTTCATTCTCGGGTTCCTTCTTACAAGCGCTGTTATGTGGATTTTTTTCAGGAACACTGTAAGGAACATCGGCCGTTATCTGTACTTCGGGAAGCCTGACAACGCGGTACTGCTGATCACCGGGTATCTCGGCGACCCGCCTTCAAAGATCAAAGCAAAAGTTCTTACAAGAATGTACAGCATTTCGATCATGTACACCGAAAACGGCGTCATCGTGTGGGCAACAAATACTGCCGGACTGCCCGGCGGTCCTGGGCGCATGATGGGGAACATGATGAAAGGGATGAGGCACATGAACGTCCGCAGGGATATCACGCTTGACCGGAACCGCGTTCTGTCCCTTTACATACCCATGCATCTGACAAAAAGGCAGTATTTTACGCCTTTTATTTTTTTCATTATGGTTGTCGGGTTGATCGTAGTCACTATATCTCTTTCGGTAAAAAAGACGTTAAAGCCGCTCGACCGGATCATTGAAGCCTCGAGGAGCATCAGCAGCGGAGATCTGTCCTACAGGATTCTTTACGACAGAAATGATGATTTCGGAAGGGTTGCAGCCGCCTTCAACACAATGGCTGAAAAACTCAGCTCAATGCTCGCCAATCACCGTGAACTGCTCCATCTCATCAGTCACGAGCTTCGCACACCTCTTGCCCGCATTAACCTGGCGCTGGAAATACAGGACAAGGAAAAAGCAGCCCAAATGATCAAAAACGAAATACGGGAGATCGATACGCTTGTGGGGGAAGTGCTCGACCTCTCAAGAATGGATTACGAAGATCAGGCAAAAGGCAAAGAATCGGTCGACCTCGTGAAAATGTTAAGAGGAATAATAAAAATATACAGCAGAAATGATATTCACATTGTTTTATCTGTTGAAGCTGCTGAAATATCCGGAAACGAAATGCTGCTGAAAAAAGCCTTTTCAAATCTCATAGACAACGCCGTAAAATATTCTGCCGAAGGCACGGATATCTCTATCGGGGTCAGCAAAACCGGTAACAATTATGAAACGACCATCAAAAACAGCGGTCCCGGTCTGTCAGAGAAAGAACTGGAAAAGATCTGGGAACCATTTTACAGAGGGGACAACTCACAGCATAACGGCGCGTCAGGCAATGGCCTCGGGCTGGTCATTGTAAAAAAAGCGGTCAGACTTTCTTACGGAAATATAACGGTAAAGAGCAGCCCGGAGGGGCCTACCACGTTCACAGTGAGTCTGCCGGAAAAACATTCGGATTAGGTTACCTTTGACCAGTACCTGGTACAACCCCGGTCAATACCGTCAAGGTTTTTCATTTACTCCGAACATGATTTCCAAACTTTTCTTTTCCCCCGCAATGTTGCTTATTACACCCTGGGCATCTTTTAATCTTTTGGCCAATCTGGAAATCATATCGAAAGCAAAACCGGGGTCTTCCTGTATTTTCCGCAAAAGACCTTCTTTGTGCAAAATCAGCGCTTCTGTGTCCTCGAGGACAACAAGTGAGGCGGTGCGGTCACTGTTGAGCAGCAGGCTCAACTCTCCGCAAAAATCCCCGGGCTTTAGAACATTGAGCGCGATCTTTTCAGAATTTATCGTTTTATACACTTCAACTTTTCCCGACAGGATCACGAACATTTCAGTTCCCGGGCTGTTCTCCAAGCAGATAAAATCCCCTTTTAAAAACTTCTTTTTTTCCATTATATATCTCCTGTTTTACATGTTGTGACCGCTGCGATTTATATAAATTCCCGGCTAATACGCGGGTCAATACTGCAATGCCTGGCTTTCCCGCGTGAACCAGGGTAAAGTGCGGGTGCATCACTGCGGCCATTGATCATTTTAAAACGAAAAGACCTGAAAAGATCAGTGATTATTTTTCTACCCGGCAGTCATCAGCCTTCTCTCAAAACCCGACCTTCTGCCGATGCCGATTCTCCTGTCAAATTGAGATCTTCTTTCAAACCCCATTCGCAGATCGACTTCATTGTCCGGCAACACGGCAAGCCTTCGTTCCGCGCCTTCCCTGCGATCTTTATCCGATCTACGCTCCACACTGTTTCGCCTGTCCTGATCGCCTCTTCTTTCCTCCATTTACTATCACCTCCCTCCATACTTCGGTCCTTCAATTGTCTTTATTGCAGAAATCTCCTCACTCATTTGCGGCATGAGAACAGTCTGTTGATGAAATCAACGAATAGGTTGCCTCAAATCAGCATTCATCCTTTGCAGCATCAATTGACCGGTTTTTATTTATTTTTAAACCCGTCACGATGGACCATCTCTTCAATGGTCTTTCTCTTTGTTTCATGCCTGTTTATATCGACTTCATCGGCCGGATAGCCAATAGGGAGCAGCGCTATTGTCTCGATATTCGGCGGCAGATTCAGTATTTTGTGACACAGCATGGAATCGAACATGCAAACCCAGCATGTACCCAGCCCGATGTCAGCCGCGGCCAGTGTCATGTGATCGACAGCTATGGCAGCGTCTATATCCAGATGGTCCTTGCCGTCCGGGCGCCGCCAGGATCTGCTGTGATCACCGCAAATTACTATAATAACGGGCGCCTGTAATATCCACGCCCTCTGGTACGTGGCAGCAATATCCTTCAGCAGGGTTTCGTCCTTTATCACAACGAAGTAAAGGGGCTGGTAATTCACGGCAGACGGCGCCACCCTCCCTGCCTCGAGGACCTGGTTCAGTTTCTCTTCCTCGACAGGCATTTTTTTATACTTTCTGACTGAATATCTTTTTTTAGCCAGATCTAAAAATGACATTATCCCCCCCCCCTCCGAATATTGAATATATCACCATAATTGCCTTTATCATTTATTGAACATTGTCCTCCCGCCGTCAAGCAGTATTTCCTGGCCGCAAATGTAATCCCCCCAGGAGCTTGCGAGATAGGCAACTATCCCAGCGATATCTTTCGGTGTTCCCGCACGGCCGACAGGGATCCGGGACACGAGCTTCTGCCACAATTCTTCGCTGTTATAACGTTCCCTGACAAGATCCGTAGCTATAACACAGGGATGGATAACGTTTGTGTTTATACCTTTTTTTGTATAGATACGGCAAAGATATTTCATTATACCTGTCAATCCTGCCTTAGCCGCGGCATAATCGATCGCCCCGCCGCCGCCGTCGAATACAGCTGAAGACCCGATGAGCAATATCCTTCCGTGGTTCTTTTCTACCATGCAGGGTAAAACTGCTTTGATACCGTAAAAGGCGGATGATAGATTTAGATCGATAAACTTCTTCCAATCCTCCGTGGTTATATCCTCGACGGGCCTTGCCGCGTTCCTGCCGGCATTGCACACGAGGATGTCGATCTTTTTAAGCCTGCTGATCACGTTTTTCACAAACTCATCTGTTCCATCGGGGTCAAGCGCGTCGAGCTTTGCTTCCTCAACGCTTCCGCCGTCCGTCTTTATCTCCATGATCAAAGTATCGATTTTTTCTTTATTTTCCGGGTTGCCTGTGTGGGTAAATATCGTGTACGAACCGGCCCTGCACAGCTCCCGCGTAACCCCGGCACCGATACCGCGGCTTCCTCCGAGCACAAGGGCCACCTTTCCGCTCAAGTCTATTGAGAGCATTGTTTTACTCCTGTCAAAATAAAAAAGGGGCAAGCCCGTTTTTAAACCTGCCCCATGTCCGAGATATAAATTGCGACAATTTTCTATACTATCAATAGCACTTCCAATAACACCTCTCAATAAGCAGGTATACCTCTTCTTTTACTGGCTTCCTCTGCCCATTTTTTATAGTTGTCCGGGGTCAAAAGCTCAATTTCTACCGAGATTTCGGCATCTTCATACTCTTTCCCTTTTTCAATGATCTCCTTTAAAACCCTCACGCTTTCATAGCCGATAAAATAGGGCTGCTGGGCAACGGTGGCGTCCAGGACACCGTCTTCGATCGCCTGAAGCTCTTCCGGGTCACCGTTGTAACCGACAACGACTATATCCTTACCTGCCGCTTTCACCGCGTTTGCCGCTCCTACAGCTTCTCTCCCGCTTGCAAAAAATACACCGACAACATCGGGAGCAGCCGACATTATCTGCTGCATAGTGTCATATCCGCCCTCGGCGCTTGGAACAGCCACGACGATCTCGGAGGCCACATCATATCCCAGCTCTTTTGCCTTGTCCATAAAACCCTCGCCTCTCTGCCGCGCATAGGTCCACTGCGGCTGCACCCTTCCGACACCGACCTTTTTTGTGTTGTCCTTGCCCTTCATCAACTTATGAATGTACTCCATTGCAAGCGCGCCGCCCTCATAATTATTTGAGATCAAAAGAGCGTTGACAGGGCCGGTTTTTCCGATATCGGCGCAGATAACAGGTATTCCGGCATCTCTTGCGGCCTGAACTGCAGGGCCGATCGCACCGGGGTCGACCGGTGTAATAACTATCCCGTCGACCTTCTGACCGATGAGGCTGTTAAGATCCTGTACCATCTTCTGGGGATCCTGGTTCTGGTCGATCATGATATATTCGTACCCGAAATCCTCGCAGGCATCTCTTACCCCCTTTTCAAGGTTCTGGAAAAAGGTAAACTCCATGGTCCAGAGAGAATAACCTATCGTAATCCCCTCTTTCTTCCCACCCTGGCCTGCAAAAACCATCGCCGGGAGAGCAAAAAATACAACAAGAGCCACAAAAACAACAACTGCTTTCCTTTTCATAACAGATCCTCCCTTAATAAATTTTTTAAGTATAACGTGTTGCTGAAACTTCCGTTTTACATAGTAACATTTAATATATTTTATGCAACTAACTTATTTAATAAATTTAAAAAAACGGGGTCAAATTTCTTTGGTACCCAGGAGCATGTACTTGATCCTGTTCATGGCCACGGCAAATATTAAAACCATACCGGTGGCCACAAACTGCCAGTAGGAGTCGACCTGCCTAAGCCCCAGACCGTTCTTTAGATAAGTAAGTATCATTGCAGCGAAAAACGCCCCCAAAATGTTGCCGTTTCCCCCTCCAAGCACTGTCCCCCCGAGCACGACAGCTGTGATCACCTGAAACTCGTACCCCTGCCCGAGCATCCCGGGGTTCGCGCTCCCCAGGTTTGCGGAAATTACCACAGACGCTATCCCAACAAACAACCCGACAAGGATGAAAACAATTATTTTAGTTTTGTCGACGTTGACACCTGAAAGCATTGCCGCATCTTTGTTAGTCCCTACCGCGATCACGTACCGGCCGAATGGAGTCTTTCGCAGCAGCAGGTACGCTGACGCATAGCATATAAGCATCAGTATTATAGCGAACGGGATACCTAAAACCTTGCCGTTCCCGAGAAAGAGCCAGAACTTGTCATTTATATATACGGGTGTGTTGTTTGTATAGATATACGCGAGCGAACGGTAAATGAACATCATCCCGAGGGTCGTGATAAACGCCGGGATCCTCAGTTTCGTTACAAAAACACCATTTACAAACCCCAGAAAGGACGCGATCACAAGCGTTAGAAACACTGAAGCCACACCGCCTATATGCGGCAGCTGTGAAGAGCCCAGTACGGCGGCAAGAGAAAGCATGGACCCGACAGAGATGTCAAAATCACCTCCCATTATGCAAAAGGCCATACCGATCGCGCCGATACCGATAAAAGATGTGAACCGGAAGTTGCTGATCAAATTATATGATGTCCGGAACGCGGGAGCCAGAACCGAAAAGACAATGACAAGTACAACAAAAAGAAGCGGGAGCCCGAAATTGTCCCACCTTGTTGCAAACTTTTCCTTGAGCCCGGTCTTTGGTCCGTCCTCTGATAAAATACCCATAAATCAATCCTTTCAATGAAGTCCGTTAAAAATGCAATTCTCAAAATACCGGTTTGTCAGCTACACTTTTATCCCTTTCGCTTTGATCGTCTCCAAATATCTGTTTCTTATGCCATCGATAAAAAGCGCGAAAATAAGCACAAGGCCCACGGAAAGCATCTGGTAAAATATCTGGACCCCGATGAGATTGAGCCCGTAGTAGATCATCGAAATAAAAACCCCGGCAAACAATGTTCCCCACAAATTACCCTTACCGCCTGATAAACTTGTCCCACCTAAAATCGTCACGGTTATGGCTACCAGCACAAAGCCGGGAGACATCGTCGGTATCCCTATCAGTGTCTGCGAAGTGCGGATGGTTCCAGCGATCGAAGCGGTAAACGAGACAAGCACAAAGGTCAATATTTTTATAAGGTCGACTTTTAACCCGGATATCCGCGCCGCGTTTTCGTTCGAGCCCACGGCGCTGATGTGCCTGCCGAAAGGTGTATGATAAAGCAGAAAGTAAAATATTACGAACAAAACGATCATTATATATATGGGGTTGGGAATGCCCAGTGTTTTCCCGGTACCAAGCTCCATGAATACCTTCTGGTGAATGACTATCTGTCTTCCTCCGGCCACGAGAAGCGCAACACCTTTTATAATGGTCATCATAGCAAGTGTCGTTATGAGAGGATTCACCTTTAGTTTTGTGATGATAAGGCCGTTTATCAGGCCGACAGAACAGGCGATGATCACCGACATCAGTATGGCCAGAGGTATCCCTGCGACCGGAATGAGGATTGACAGAAAAACACTTGTTAAAGACATGACCGCGTCTACTGAAAGGTCAAAGCCCCCGATGGTTATGGCAAGCGTCATCCCGAAACCTACGATAGCGCCGTAGGTCCCCTGGGTGACTATGTTGAGAATAGTGTCCCCTTTTAAAAAATAGGGGCTCGCGAAAGACAGAAACACACCCCCGGCCACTAAAAAAATAAAAATACCTATTTTTTCATACAACTTGAGAAACTTTACCATAGGCTCCGGCCTCTGCTGTTGTCACTACTTAATCCCGTTTATTACTTCCTTTTTCAAACCTTTATGCACCTGTATAAAAACTTAATCACCGACACTCTGGCCTATCTGGGCAGCCACGAGTTTCTCTTCGTCCATAGTCTCGCGTGTAAACTCTGTCGCAATTTTACCTTTGTACAGCACGATACAACGGTCAGGCAGATTTACAAGCTCCTGTAATTCAGACGACGTCATAATTATTGAAATACCGCTATTCGCAAGCTCGCGCAGGATTTTGTGTACCTCGGCCTTTGCCCCCACATCTATGCCTCTGGTAGGCTCGAGCAGTATGAGCACCTCGCAATCCGCCACAAGAATCCTGCCGATCACGACCTTCTGCTGGTTCCCGCCGCTCAGGTATATTATTTTCTGGGTGTAACCGGCAGACTTGATATCCAGGCGGTCCCTTATCTCATTGAATTTTTCTTTTTCCCTTCTGTCTTTTATAAAAATGCCCCTGAGTACGGTGAGCGTTTTAATAATGATAATCGTAATATTGTGGAGAACGGACATATCCGGCAGTATACCCGAGTTTTTTCGATCTTCAGTCAGGTACCCGATACCGAGTTTAATGGCGTCCCTTGTAGATTCAATGGCTGTGGGCTTCCCTTTAAAGTATATTTCACCCGCCTTTTTGGGGATCACACCGTAGAGTGATTTTAAAAGCTGCTGCGAACCCGATCCGAGGATCCCGGCAATACTGAGTATCTCACCTTTGTACAGCTTAAAACTCACATTATCGATATAGTCAGCCACCGAATAGTCTTTCACTTCCATCATAAGCTCTTTTTTTGCTATATCCTGTTTCACCTCGGCGAAGTAGTCTTTGACGACCTTTCCGACCATCATTTCTATTATCTCTTCTTCACTTGTCTCCGAGCTGATTTTTGTACCGATCTTTTTACCATCCCTCAATACCGTTATCCTGTCGGAAAGTTCGAACGCTTCCTCCAACCTGTGTGAGATATATATGATCGATACTCCCTCCTCACGCAGCCCTTTGATAATATCAAATAATTTCCGGACCTCCCTGTCCGACAGGGCGGCGGTAGGCTCGTCCATAATAATAAGTTTCGATCGAAAGGAAAGGGCTTTTGCTATTTCAACCATCTGCCTTTCAGCCAGGGTGAGATCACTGACAAATTTTTTCGGGTCAATCCGGACTTCCAGCTTGTCCAGGATATCCCCGGCATCCGAGTTTAAAACTTTCCAGTTTATGAACAGGTTACCGATTCTTCTCGGTTCCCTGCCGATAAAAATATTTTCCGCAACTGACAGGTCCGGGATAAGGTTGAATTCCTGATAAATAACCGATATTCCTCTCTCTTGAGATTGATGTGTTGTTGTGAAAAACACCTCATCCCCGTCAAATACAACTTTCCCGCCGTCCGGCTGATACACGCCCCCAAGAATTTTTATAAGAGTGCTTTTCCCCGCCCCGTTCTCCCCGACAAGCGCGTGGATCTCCCCCCTGTTCATGTCAAAATCAACCTCATAAACCGCGATTACACCTGGAAATATCTTTGTTATTTTATTAAGTTGTAGGAGATTGGTTTTGCTTTCCATTCAACGGTTCCCGGGGTTAGGATTTAATTTATAGGTGTATCACAATTAATCTTGAGTGTAACATTGTAATCTAAATCCAGGTTTTGTCAATAAAAATAGATTCCGGACAGGCCGGTTCATTAAAAAAAAAGACACAGAATAGGATTTTTTACACAAACAACCTTGAAAAAACGATAAATATATGTATATAGATGATACCCTGCTGGTGAAAATAGAGAACGGTTCAGAGTATTATTTCACGGTTTTTGAAGCTGAAAAACCGGAAGTGGTCCTCGGCAGGTCGCGTAAAAAAGAAAACGATGTCAATATTCGCAACTGCGAAGAGGACGGTGTTCCGGTCCTCAGGAGGGCCGGCGGCGGCGGCACAGTTTTACTGTCAAAAGGGATGATCGTTATCTCGATCGCCGGGAAAACAGCTTTTCCTTTTTATTTAAGAGAGCACATGAACGCAATAAATGAAATTATCATAAAAGCGCTCAAACGGTCCGGGATCGAAGATCTCGCTGTTAAAGGAATATCAGACATAACAATTGGTAACAAAAAGATCCTCGGCTCCTCCCTCTATAAAAAAAGGGACCTTGTTCTATACCAGGGGTCCCTGCTTTTTGACCCGGATATGGGACTGATCGACAGGTACCTGAAACACCCGGACAAAGAGCCGGACTACAGGCGAGGAAGACCACATAAAAATTTTTTAACGAGCCTTCTGAAAGAAGGGTACAACATTGACAAGGGCCGCCTCCTGTCGGACCTTTTGGGAGAGCTCGGAAAAAGAAACCCGTGGTCACTTGCGGCGGGGCTTTCAAACAGCCTAAAAATCTGAGACGATTTTCGAACGACAGGGCCGCGCGTCAAACATAGATAAAATTCAACATGATTGCTTTTATCGCGATTCTGTTATAAATTATCATCATGAAGAATGAAGATTCCCTGTACAAGTTGCTGACGTTTACCGCCGTCGTGATCAGTCTTATAGCGGTCGTCTTTGTACTCAGGACGCTCAGCAACATTTTTGTCCCTCTTATTCTTGCGATATTTTTCGCCTATCTCTCCGCCCCTGCCGTTGAATTTCTTGCCAGGTACAGGGTCCCGAGGATCGCGACCCTTATCATCCTTCTCGGGGCGATCTCTGTCATCGGCATATTTATCGCACAGATGCTTGCAAATAATATCCGGGAGTTTATTGTGTTCTGGCCGACCATGGAGAGCAAACTCATTTCAGGCATAGAGGCATTTTTTAAAAATTATTTCAGGATCGAAACAAAAAATATCCTTGAGATCCTGCAGAGCACAAGAGTAACCGAAGTTTTATCAAATTTTTTAAATGTGTCAATAAATGCTGTCGGGCAGCTGCTGCTGACGCTCCTGATACTTTTTTTTATATACCTTACTTATAAAAATTATCCGAGGCTCATCATAAAAGCGTTCAGCGCGCAGAGGGCCCAGTACATATTCGAGATAGTAAAAAACATAAATGTGCAGATCATGAAATACACAATGATAAAAACATTGATGAGCGCGGGGACCGGTATACTCACAGGCGTTGCATGCGCGCTCTTTGGTATCAAGTTTGCCGTTCTGTGGGGATTTCTGGCATTTTTATTCAATTTCATTCCCTACATAGGGTCTCTGGCCGCTATCATATTGCCTATTATCCTTTCTGTCCTGCAGTTCCCCGGGTCCTACCTGCCCGTCTTTAACGCCTTTTCTCTGATAGTCATCCAGATAACAATAGGAAGCTATCTTGATCCTGAGATGATGGGAAACCGGTTCAACCTTTCCCCAATACTGATACTGCTCTCACTTTTTTTCTGGGGTTATGTGTGGGGATTAGTCGGTGCTTTCCTGGCTGTGCCGATTACCGCTGTTATAAAAATCATCGCGCAAAACATTGAGCCGTTGAAGCCGGTTGCGGTTTTAATGAGTAAAAAAGCGTAATGATCCGCGATAACAGGATCGACCGGAA
>DRHN01000295.1 GCA_011049595.1 Spirochaetota bacterium
AACTGAGCACGTATATCTTTTTGATTCAAGCACTAATATGAGTGTCAGGCGTAATTAGCGCTTGCTGCTGCTCCGGGCAAACCCTTACAACGCGTGGTTCCCGGAAAATCTAATATA
This sequence comes from Spirochaetota bacterium, assembly GCA_011049595.1. Taxonomy (GTDB): domain Bacteria; phylum Spirochaetota; class B62-G9; order B62-G9; family DRHN01; genus DRHN01. Next base: position 118 of record DRHN01000295.1, read on the forward strand.
GCAATTATTACATTAAAGAAATCTAACCTTTATTCAATCCGCCAAGTTTGCTGGCAGTTATTCTTTTTATTTGAGAAATATCTTACATTACATAGAGATATACTATGAGTAAGATGCACCTGCAGTGTATTCGATGTAAAAAAATCTATGAATTAAAAGAGCTGTATCTGTGTGATGAATGCGGCGGGATCCTGGAAGTCCAGCACAATTATTTAGGAAAAAAGGACAGGGTGATCCATGAACTTCTACGACTCCCCTCGTTCAATATCTGGAAATATAAAAATTTACTGCCTGTGGAAGATCCCGGACATATGGTAACATTGTTCGAGGGGGGGACTCCGCTGATAAAAGGAAATCATCTGTCAAAAAAGACCGGATTTGGGAAATTATATTTCAAAGATGAATCAAGAAACCCGTCCGGTGCTTTTAAAGACAGGCCGATGGCGGTAGGGGTATCAAAAGCGAAGGAGTTTGGGCGGGAAATCGTTGTTACAGCTTCATCCGGAAATGCTGCTGCATCTCTGGCAACCTACGCTGCAAAAGCCGGACTGAAAAGCTATATATTTATACCGGAAAGTACCCCGCCTGGAAAAGTTTCCCAGGCTTTTGTAAACGGCGGCATCATTATTAAGGTGAAGGGCAGCTACAGCAACGCGTATGCTGTCGCCAAAATGGCTGCCCGGGAATTTCACTGGATGAATATCACCACGACTTTCCTGAACCCCTATGCTGTTGAAGGGGACAAAACAATAGCATATGAATTATACCACCAGCTTGACAGAAAGGTACCGGACTGGATCCTGGTCCCTACGGGCGCAGGGCCGCTGGTGTTCGGGATCTACAAGGGATTTACGGAACTGAACTTCCTGGGCCTTACTGATAAAAAACCGAGGATGGCCGCGGTGCAGGCTGAAGGCTGCGCTCCTATTGTGCAGGCGTTTGAGTCGGGCAGCAGGAAGGTGGACGCGTGGGGAACTCCCGGCACAATTGCCTCGGCAATAGCCGACCCTTTAAAAGGGTACGAACAGGATGGAGAGCTCGTTCTCGAGATAGTACATGATTCACGCGGTACGGCTGTGGCCGTTTCGGATGATGAAATTTTGGGGGCTGTATTTGACCTCGCGAAAAATGAAGGGATATACTCAGAACCGGGGGCAGCTGTATCATATGCCGGTTTTAAAAAATTATCTGAAAACAATGTCATAAAAGAGAAACAATCCGTGGTGTGTGTAATTACAGGTCACGGCCTGAAAGATCCCGGCAGTGCTGCGGAAAATTTAAATATCCCGGTGATAGGGCCGGACCTTGAGGAATTGAAATCTCACATAAAATTATAAAAAATGCGGGAGGTTTATAAATGGCAAATAATATAAACGAGAGGATCAAAGAGATCGGGCTCGAAATACCACAGCTCCCTGAACCTGTTTTTTCTTATGTTCCAGGTGTAATAACCGGAAACCTGATCTATGTTTCAGGCCAGACTCCTACAAAAGATGGAGCATTAGTGTGTAAAGGGAAAGTTGGGGGAGATGTTAAAGTAGAAGAGGGATACGAGGCGGCAAAACTCGCGGCCGTAAACTGTGTCGCGGAGCTGAAGCTGGTCCTCGGGGATCTTAACAGGGTGGTCAGGATAGTGAATTTGAGCGGGTATGTCGCTTCGGAGGAGGGATTTGTGCAGCAGCCGGCTGTGGTAAACGGGGCTTCCGATCTGATTGTGAAGATCTGGGGGGAAAAGGGTAAACATTCAAGGAAAGCCATCGGGGTTTTCGAACTGCCGGGAGGGGCGCCTGTTGAAATAGAGCTGATCGCTGAAATCAAATAGCTGAAATAAAATAGGTGTGCTGCAGCAGCGGTGAATGTGTAAAAGCTGTAAAAGGTAATAATATTTGTTTTGCCTGAAGCTCATTAAAATAATTAAGCAGGGGGTAGATCATGGTTGGCGGCTACATGGGAAAATTACTTTTTGTGGACCTGTCCTCGGGAAAGATCCGGGAGGAGGACCTGGATTATGATTTTGCCAGAAAATACATTGGAGGGTACGGGATTGCGTCAAAGATCATGTACGAAAAAATGAAGGGCGGTACCGATGCCTTCAGTGAAGACAACATATTCGGAATATCGGCAGGCCCCCTCACGGGCGCGTCGCTGCCCGTGGTTTCACGGTACACTACCTACAGTAAATCCCCTTTGACAAATTCATGGGGGGATTCGAACGGAAGCGGCTGGTTCGGTCCGGCCCTGAAATTTTCGGGATACGACAACATTTTTATTAGAGGTATTTCCGATGAGCCGGTGTATTTGGTCATTGGGGAAGGTAAGGCTGAACTGCGCGGCGCAAAAGAGATATGGGGAAAGGATACTTATGCGGCTGAAGATATAATAAAAAATAAGTATGGAAAAAAGGCTGAAATAGCATGCATAGGTCCTTCCGGGGAGAAGCTGTCCAGGCTGGCAGGAGTGTCGACGGCAAAAGGCAGGATAGCCGCAAGGGGCGGCCTGGGGGCTGTCATGGGGTCGAAAAAACTGAAGGGCATAGTCGCCCTTGGGGGAAAAGAGATCCATATCGCGGACCCGGACCGCATCGCTGAATTGAGAAAAAAGTATAATAAACAGCTGAAAGACGGCTACGGTTTTGCCGCCTCATACACCACCACCGGAACACCCGGCTACATCGAAGTCGGGGCCATAAACGGCGACTCTCCCATCAGAAACTGGTTCGGGGTGCCGGACGAATTAAATGACATTTCTGAATACCAATACGAAAACATTAAAAAGTACATAACGCGGAAAAACTCCTGCTATAAGTGCACGATGGGAAGCTGGGCCCATGTCATGGTCAAGGAAGGCCCATACGCGCTTGAGGAAGAAAGCCACAGGCCCGAGTACGAAAGCGCTTCGGCCCTGGGCAGCTATCTGTTGAACACCAATTTCGAGTCTATAATAAAGTGCAACGATATCTGCAACCGGTACGGTATCGACACGATCTCCACAGGCGCTACAGTGGCCTTTGCAATGAAATGCTGCGAAGAGGGAATACTTACAAAAAAAGACACGGATGGTCTTGATCTGACCTGGGGTAACCACGGGTCCATCGTTAAATTGATCGAAAAAATAGCCAAACGTGAAGGGTTCGGGGATGTACTCGCGGACGGGGCCAGGATTGCCTCTGAAAAAATAGGCAAAGGTTCCGACAAGTTCGCCATACATGTCGACGGTCAGGAGCTCCCGGCACACGACCCGCGTTTTGAACCGAGCATGGCAAGCATATACAAGCTCGACGCGACACCGGGGCGGCACACCCAGGCAGCGCAGTACTGCCTGCCTCCCGATCTTCCGGAGTTGCTTCCGGGTATAGATTTCAGTTTCAGCTTCGGGAACAAAAGGGACATATACACGGGCAGGGCAAAAGCGCAAAAAGCCCTTGCCGCGCTGGACCACTGTGTGAACGCGCTCGGTATGTGCCTGTTCGGGTTTCTTTCCACAACTGCTGATTTTATGCCTGCATGCTACTCAGCTGTCACAGGCTGGGATGTAGATATAAACGAGCTCCTCGATGCCGGTGAAAGGATAGGTACTGTGAGGCTTGTATTTACTCTCCGGGAGGGAATAAACCCGTTAAAGAGGAATTTTCCGGATATCGCGCTCGGCAAACCCCCGTTAAAAGGCGGCCCGACAAAAGGTATTTCCGTCGATCTTGACACTATGACAAAAGAGTTCTGTAAAGAGATGGACTGGGACCCGGAAACATGCAGACCCGCAAAAAAAAGAATGGAAGAGCTGGACCTCGAGTGGCTTATAGAAGACGTGTGGAAGTGAGGTCCAAAAATGGCAAAAGTTGATGAGAGGATGAGCACCCTGTTAAAGGCTGTTTTTCAGAACTGGCCGAACCCTCTAAAAGAAAAAAAATCGGCAAAGATCACGATGGAGCAGGGCAAGATACTCAATTTTCTCGGTGAAGGCGACCCGACCCATTTTACGGTGCTGGCCAGCACCGATAAATTGACCGTGGGAATATCGAAGCTAATTCCGGGCGCCCGGTATTTTTCAAGCATCCATAAAAACAGTGATGAATTCTACTACCTGCTGTCCGGCACATTGACAGTGCTTATCAATGATGTCGACTCCAGTGATGTAAACGAAGGCGAGAGCTTTTTGATAGCTGCGGGAGACAAACACGAGGTGTTCAATTTCACTGATAAGATGTGTGTGGTCCTGTTCTGTATTGCTCCGGAGCTTTAGACTGCTGGAAATTTAAAAGATCCAGGCTCACATGCCTTGCAGTCTGTTTGAAAAAGCAGGCCCCATGTAACCGGTTTAATTGTAATAAGGAAAACACAATGGATCCTGCCAGCAGGAAGGTGACAGAGTATATCGACCGGAATAAAAACAGGATCCTTGATTTTTTATGCGAGTTCGTCAGTAAAAAATCGATCAATCACGGGACACCCGGGACAGGTGATGAGCTGGAAGCACAAAACTGGGTCAGGGAACGGTTTCAGGAAATGGGCTATGACGAGGTGGATTACTGGTTTCCCGATGAAGCCCAGAAGCGGCCGAATGTTGCAGGTATCCTGAAAGGAAAGATGGGCGGTCGATCTCTAATTCTACAGGGGCATGTCGATGTTGTCCCGGTCCCGGATTCTGAGCTGGGGCTGTGGAAAACAGACCCGTGGAAAGGGACTGTTGCAAACGGAAACGTGTACGGACGGGGCGCGGGCGATACAAAAGGCGGCAATACAGCTATGATCTGGGCTTCAAAAGCCATAATCGACTGCGGGATAAAACTGAAGGGCGATCTGCTCGTCGAGTCTGTGATCGGGGAGGAATCCCAGGAAGGAGAGACCATAGGGGCCGCGGACACGATAAAAAGAGGCCACACCGCCCAATTCGCGATCGTTTCCGAGCCGACAAACTGCGAGATACACACCGAATCACCCGGGGTGTTCCTGTTTGAACTGACTGTCCCGGGTAAAAGCTCGCACACCGCTTCCAGAAACCAGGTAATTTTTCCGCAAAGATACGGTATCGATACGGGCATGTCGGTGGGTGTGGACGCTATTTCCAGGATGAAAATGTTTTTGGACCTTTTTGAAAGGCTGGAGCTGCAGTGGAACCAGCGCTGGAGAAGCAAGGTCCTGGGCAGCGGGGGGTACCCTGTACCGAACGACAAACAGGGTGTCGGTCTTTTTACGATAAACCCGAGTTTTATCGAGGGGGGGACGTATCTCGGTTCTGTGCCTGGCTACTGTAAACTGACCTGCAATGTGTGGTACCCGAGCTGGTTAAAGGTGGATGATGTAATCTCTGAGCTGAGAGAGCGGGTCCACGCCCTCGCCCAGACCGACGACTGGCTGCGGGAAAACCCCCCTCTGCTCAACGGCCCTGTCCTGCAGAACTGGCGGCCGTTCAAGATCGACGTGGATTTCGAAGGGGTCAAGGTCCTCGCGTCTTCCTACGAAGAGGCAACCGGTGAAAAGGCCACGCACAGCGGGTTTCGAGCGACATGTGATGCCACCTGGCTGAATGAAAACGGGGTCCCGGCAGTTACTTTTGGGCCGGGAGGCCTGGAGCTTGGTGTTCACGGTCCAAATGAATATGTGCCGATAGATGAATTGATCCGATGCGCGAAGGTATACGCTCTGACAATAGTGAACTGGTGCGGGGTGAAGACTTGAGTATTTTTTCATCTTTTGATCTTGTATATTATTATTGTTATGTTATTATGGAACCAGGGCAATTTTTGCCGGCATAAAACTACAGATAGAATTTGAGGTATGGTTTAAGTGGATAAAACTGTAAAAAAAGTTCTGGGGCAGATCGACAGGGAAGAGATCGTCGATTTCATAAAAAAATTGGTAAAAGTAGAGACAGTGGAAACCGAAGCTCCGGTCGTTCCGGTGATCAAGGGTAAAATGGAGCAGATCGGGATGGAGGTTGAAGTATACGAAACCTTTGACCCGAGGTACCCCGACAAATTGCGTCCCTGTGTCCTGGGCACTCTTCGGGGTAAAAATAATACACCCGTCCTCGGGTTCAACGGTCACACGGACGTTGTCCCTGTAGAGTTTCCGTCGAAGTGGAAACATCCGCCTTTTGACCCTGTGGCGGACGGTGAAAGGCTTTACGGAAGGGGTGCGGCGGACATGAAGGGCGGCCTGGGGTGCATGCTGATGGCGGCACAGGCTATTCAGAACGCGGGAGTTGAATTATCAGGGTCTCTTGTAGTGGCTGCAGTGCCCGGCGAAGAAACCGGCGGCTGGGGAAGTGAATCCACGGTGAACAAAAAAGATTGGGACGCCGTAGTAATCGGTGAGCCTACAAACCTGAATATTAATTCCGCCTGCAACGGGATTACCACGTTCTGGATAAAAGTAACCGGAATATCCGCCCACGCGAGCATGCCGGAAAAGGGGATAAACGCGATAGATAAAATGCTCAAGGTTATGAATGCCTTCGAAACCTACAAGGAAGAACTTGACAGAAGAGTGCATCCTCTTTCAGGAAAGCCTGCCTTTGTTTCGTGTATCATAAACGGGGGGTGGAGGGGTGTGATAGTTGCCGATGAATGCAGACTTCACGTGACCACACACATGATCCCGGGTGAAACCATTGAGTCAAGATACACAGAGGTAAAAGGGATTTTAGGTAGATTGATGAAAAAAGACCCCGACCTGAAGGCTGAAATGCTGGACTGGCAGGGAAAGACTATCACGTTTCCGCTGCCTAAAACCGGCGTGGACAGGCCGCGTCTTGACCCCACTGAAATTTCAAAAGAAGAGCCGGTGGTGCAGGCTATGCTAACAGGGTCCGAAGATGTACTCGGCAGAGCGCTTCCTGTCGGAGGATCGCGATACGCGTGCGACTCTCCGTTTTACGTAAACGACGCGAATATCCCGACCCTGATTTTTGGACCCGGAAGTATTGATCAGGCACACACCTACGATGAATGGATCGATATCCGGCAGCTGGTCGACGCGGCCGGGGTATATGCTGCCGGGGCAATGAAATTTCTTGGCTATTGATACTTGTTTTTGACATAAAAAAATCACTACTATCAGGAAGGAGACTTTGAATATGGGTACTTTCAGCACAGAAAAATCAAGAAAAATGTATGAAAGGTCATTGAAGTTCATCCCCGGAGGCGCGTCGAGCGCGTCAAGAACCCCGCTTGAAGGTTACAAACCCTATCCGATCTTTATCGAGAAGGCAGAAGGATCAAAACTGTATGATATAGATGGCAATGTTTTTATCGATTACCTTCTTGCCCTGGGCCCGACGCTGGTCGGGAACGCGAACCCGAAAGTGATAAATTTCGTTTCCGAAGAGATAAAAAAGGGCGTTACTTACGGTCTTCCTTATGAACTGCAGATTTCTGTAGCGGAAAAACTTATAAAGAACGTCCCCTGCTTCGAGAAAGTGAGTTTTATGAACTCAGGCTCTGAAGTAGTGCAGATAGCGATGCGGCTGGCGCGCGCCTACACAAAAAAGGACGTGATCATAAAGTTCGAGGGCGCCTATCACGGCTGGATGGACAGTGTGGCCCACACCGTACACCCTTCTCTTGGCGTTGACGCTGATAAAAAGATCAGGGACAAGATGCCTATCGGCAGCGGTATTCCTGAAAACTCGTATAAGGACATCATGGTACTGCAGTGGAATGATATACAGGGCATTGAGGAAGCGATCAAACGGGACAGGGACAGGATCGCGGCAGTCATTGTGGACCCCTGTATGTGCAACTCGGGGATAATCCCGCCCGAGGAGGGATATCTCGAAAAGATCAGAGAGCTCACCGCTGAGAATGACATCGTTTTTATATTCGACGAGGTAATTACAGGATTCCGGTTCGATCTTCACAGCGCGCAGGGTCATTTCGGTATAATGCCCGATCTTACCACCCTCGCGAAAGCTGTAGGCGGAGGGTTTCCTGTAGCCGCATACGGGGGAAAAGCAGAAATAATGGACCTCCTGGCCGACGGGACTGTTTTCAGGGCCGGCACTGTAAACGCAAACAGGGTCGCAATGGGGGCAGCTTACGCCACACTTGAAATACTGGAGGAGGGAAACGGCAGGATCTACGACCAGATAAACAGGGTCGGTAAAAAACTGACGCAGGGGATGGAAGAGATCATCGCGAGAGAAAATATCCAGGCGATACTGACAGGGTTCGGCACCATGTTCCAGATCCATTTCACCCCGCTTACCCGGATAAGAAATTACCCCGAGTTCTGTCGGTCGGACAAAGATAAATTTATGGATTTCCGGAACCGCATGCTTACAAAGGGTATCTTTATTCGTCCCTCTCATTTCGGTGAATTATACCTATCGGCGGCCCATACCGATGAGGATATAGATAAAACCCTCGAGGCTTTTGAAGACACGATAAAAGAAATGAAAAAAGAGCATTAGGCAAATGACGGCATCACCGTGTAAATCCTCCCTATACCTTGCAAGGCTGAAGCATCAGGCTTGCAAGGTATAGCCCGGGTAAGTGTGATGCAGACGCATTAATCCGAAGTTTAAACTTTTTTACATGAGTTTTACTTTGTTGTAATACTTTTTGATATACTCTTCATTTATCGCGTCACCTCCCTGAACATTGGCGCTTACCCAGACGGGCGGGTCAAATCCCTTGCTGATCATGTGCTTTACGGCTTCTATTTCGATCCTGCGGACAATGTAGCCGTCTGTAATAGAAGAAATCGGGGCAAGAGGGACATCAAGACCTTCGATATTCAATACAGCGTCTCCGACAGGGTTGTAGTCGTCTATATAGATATCAACCATGTCCTTTAAATTTTTCCCGCTTGGATGTCTGCTCGGATGGTCCGCCGGTGTTTTGTCCTGCCACGGCGACCCTGCGACCCCGATCGTTTTAGCCCCGAGCCTTTTGCATTCCTCCGCCGCGTCGATAGTCATCGCGTTGACACCTACATTGTTGAATATTATTACAACATCATCTTTTTTAAGACGGAAATACTGCAACAGGGCCTTCATATATCCGGGCACCCTTTCTAAAAACACACCCCGGAAACCTCCCGTGATCGTGGTTGTGCTCGCATCGAGCGTGGCGTTTATCGGAACAAGCGAGCCCGCCCTGCAGAACATGTCCATAGGCGGGATGTAACTGTGGCCGCCGCACCCGACAGCGAATATGACTTCGTCTTCCATTATTCTGTCTCCGATCATCAGGCCGGCTTTTTTAAAATTTTCTTTTTGCCTTGACTCAATTTCATCTAAAAATTCCTTGCATATATCAATATACGAAATGCCCTGCGCGGGGTATTTTTCAAAAAAATCCATGTCCTTTTCTCCTTCGTTATTTTATATCTTTGCCGATTACTTTACAATGGATCATAATATTTTGTCAAGTGTCTTTTACTGCTGCCCGGCCTCCCGACGGTGCGGTCAGACAGTAAAAATAGTATATTATTTAAAGAAGACATGATATAAAAGCATTTAAGATGAAAGGAGATGATCGTATGAAGAAGGGTGCAGCTGTTACAATTGCCGCTGTCATTCTTGTACTTCTATGGACACTGATTCCTCTATACTGGTTCGGCAGACTGGCCTTTCAGCATCCGGCAGATATGACTGTCTTTCCGCCTCATTTTTATCCAAAAAGAATAAATATTACGGGATTTGTAAACATCCTTGGATTTTCATATATCTCAAAATCGGGAGACGTATTTTTACCTTCAGGAATGGCAGACCAGATAAAAAGGGGTTTACTGAACAGCTTTATACTTTCAGTTATTGTAACGTTTATAACCATGATAGTTGTGGTGCCTCTTGCATATACTTTCGGGCGCCTGGAGTTTAAACATAAAAATACACTTACTTTTGCCGTGCTGCTTTCTTTTGCACTGCCCCCGATCTTTGTGCTGATACCTTTCTACATCCTTTTTACAAAAATAAGATTGGTAGGCACACTGCCCGGGCTCATATTAGTAGACCTCACCATAACTATACCCTTTGTCACATGGATGCTTTTAGGTTATTTCCGTAATCTGCCTCCCGTAGAGCGCCTGGCGCGTGTTGACAGGTATTCACGTTTGGGCGCTTTCGTCAGGGTTATAATACCCATGGGCAGGGTAGGGATCGCAGTCGGCGCTGTTATTTCTT
>DRHN01000296.1 GCA_011049595.1 Spirochaetota bacterium
AAAATTGAAACTGCAGAGCAAATCTCAAATGTAGCGGCAATTTCTGCCAACAACGACCCGGAAATCGGTAAACTTATTGCTGACGCAATGGATAAAGTGGGAAAAGACGGTGTTATCACTGTGGAAGAAGCAAAATCAATGGAAACAAACCTTGAAGTTGTCGAAGGTATGCAGTTTGACAGAGGCTATCTGTCTCCATACTTTGTCACAAACGCCGAGACAATGTCCGCTGTTATTGAAGATGCTATGATCCTGATACATGATAAGAAAATCAGCGCAATGAAAGATCTTCTTCCAATTCTTGAAAAAGTCGCGCAGATGGGCAAGCCGCTTATGATAATTGCTGAGGATATTGAAGGTGAAGCCCTCGCAACACTTGTCGTCAATAAGATTAGAGGCACACTGAATATTGTAGCAGTTAAAGCGCCGGGTTTTGGTGACAGAAGAAAAGCAATGCTCGAAGATATTTCAATATTAACAGGCGGCAAGGTTATTTCCGAAGAAATGGGAATGAAACTCGAAAACACTACGGTAAAGGATCTGGGCGGCGCGAAAAGAGTTACTGTAGACAAGGAAAACACGACCATCGTTGAGGGGGGAGGCGATTCAAAAGAAATACAGGGAAGGATCTCTCAGATAAAGGTGCAGATCGATGAAACAACCTCAGATTACGACAAGGAGAAGTTGCAGGAAAGACTTGCCAAGCTGGCCGGCGGAGTCGCTGTGATCAATGTCGGTGCCGCGACTGAGGTTGAGCTCAAAGAGAAGAAGCATAGAGTCGAGGACGCTCTTTCCGCTACAAGAGCCGCAGTGGAGGAAGGCATTGTTCCCGGCGGCGGAATAACTTTATTAAGGGTAATACCCGTGATTGAGAAGCTGAACCTCACGGGAGATGAAAAAATCGGTAGAGAGATAATAATAAAGTCCCTGGAAGAGCCTATCAGGCAGATAGCCACCAACGCCGGGTTTGACGGGTCTGTTGTTGCCGATAAAGCAAAGAAAGAGCAAGGCAGCATGGGGTTTGATGCTAACGAGCTCAAATGGGTGGATATGTTCAAAGCCGGGATTATCGACCCGGCAAAGGTTGTAAGATCCGAGCTCCAGAACGCCGCAAGTGTTGCCGCTCTCGTTTTAACAACAGAAACGATCATAACAGACATACCGGAAAAGAAAGAAGCTGCGCCGCCGATGCCTCCAGGTGGTGGAGGAATGGGCGGAATGGGCGGTATGTATTAAGCCGCTTTATAAACCAGAATTCACTAAGAGGAGAGACCGGGCGTCTCTCCTCTTTTTTTATTTCCTCTTTAGCTCCTGATGCGGAAAAACCGCAATCTTTATTAATAGTATTTGCTTGCCAAAAAAACAGGAAAATTGGTGTTAAGGTACTAAATAACAATTTTCTTGCTTTATGGGCACAAACTTTAGTTTGCAAGAAAATATTCCAAAAAATCAAGGATCCTGATTGACCGCATTAGGTATTGACAACAACCACATTCACGTAATAAACTATATAAAAGCATATATTGATATTAACGCGGCAGGAGCTTTATAAATGTACTTTGACCCCGATAAAGACAGCAAGCAGGATCAAAAGAAGAAAAAGATCAACGTTGAAGCGCTTGAAGATCAGGTTATTGATATATTGAAAGGCACGGATACAATAGACGCTGATTCACTTGGGCTTTCTGAAGACCTCAGGAGGAGACTGGAGGATGCTGATGCAAACGAGCTTGCCCGGATCGAGAGGGAGCTGGGGGTCAGCGTGGATGAAGAGATCATACAGACTGTTTCTGAGCAGACGTTTGACGATGAATACGGCTTCGGGGATGTAGAGGACGAGACAATTGAAGTCGTGGAAGAGGCTGTTGCAGAGGAGAAGACAGACGGAAAGGCTGACATTGTAATCGCGGAAGATAAAATGAGCGCAAGCATCAGTCTTTTCCCCTCCATGGGGGCCGGGAAACCGCTAAATATCGATAAAATAAAACAGGCTGCCAATTCCCTGAAAATAGTTTACGGTGTAAATTATGATCTGCTCAAAGAGCTTATTGAAAAAGTGGAAGACTCAAAGAATGAAAAAACGGGAGTCATTTTTGCAAAAGGCACCCTGCCGAGAGAAGGCAGGGATGGCGGAATTGAATATAATTTCAGTGATACTGAGGAAGTTTTAAAAGAGCAGCAGGAATATGTAACCAATAAACATGCGGCCGGCAGAGAGAATGGAAAATAAAAATGGGGAAGTTGAACCTGAAAATAATTAGAAAAAATAAAACTGCGCTTGCGAAACCGCAAAAACTAAAAATACCGGAACTGCCGAAAAAGGAAAAACAGGAAAAAAAGCCCCTTGAAAAAAAGATTGTTAATAAAGGGTATGCAAGAAAGGGAGATCGTGTCGCGACGGTAAAACCGGCTGTTCCCGGTAAGAACGGGAAAAATGTGCTCGGTGAATCGATCTCAATCAAACCTGTTTTCAAACCGAGGCTGATCGCGGGAAAGAATATCAGAGTAGAAGGCGGTTTTGTCTACTACATGACAACCGATGGTGTTATAGAAGTACACGAGGATGAGGCTGGAACCCGATTTATAAGCGGCAGGGTCTATCAATACGGACGTTTCAGCGTCTCTGTTTCGGATGATGAAATGAATGCGTATTTGATGGTTGTTCCCTCATTGGGGGGCGCCGCAGCCATTCGTTTGGAGGATGTGCTTTCAACGTGCGGCAGGCAGGGGATAGTTTTCGGTATCAGTAAAGAGGCGATCCTGTATTCGATAGAAAAGGCGGAAAAAGATCGTCAAGCTGTTAAAAATGTTGTTATAGCAAAAGGAATGGAACCGGTCGACGGGGAGGACGGCCGGATCGAGTACAAGATCAGGTTGGCAACCGGCGATAAATTCAAGTTGCTTGAAGGAGGAAAAGTAGATTATAGAGATCAGGATTTAGTTACCAGCGTCGAGGAGGGGAAGCTTATAGCCGTTGTGTATAAAGCCCAGAAAGGAATTAAAAACGGCAGCACCGTAAAGGGGGAAACTTTACACGCGAAGGGGGGCCAGGATTTTGATGTAAAAACGGGAAATAATATCAGGCGGGAAGACAGGGGCGATGTAATACATTTGTACTCTTCCAGGGACGGCCAGTTTCTGAACGAGCACGACATATTGTCAGTCGAGCCGCTTATGGTCGTACCTGAGGATGTGGGACCGAAAACCGGGAATATCAATTTTAACGGTGTAGTAATTATAAAGGGGAATGTTCAGGATAATTTCCGAGTCTACGCTAAAAAGAATATAACGATAATGGGAAATGTCGGGTGTGCGGTAGTGCGCTCGGATGAAAACATAACTGTATTAAACGGTGTAATTGCCAAATACAGGGGCCTGGTGTATGCCAAGGGTGATGTAAAAGTTAAATTTGCCGAAAATTCCAACCTGCAGGCGGGCGGCAGTATTTATATCAGGAGGGCGGCTTTAAACTGCAAACTAACCGCGGGCGACAAGATAATTTCGAAGGCTGAAAAGGGCCAGCTGATGGGGGGCGAGATCAAAGCTACCAGGGGGATCGAAGTCAAAATACTCGGAAATGAGCTTGAGCACAAGATGGAGGTTTTTGTAGGGTCAGATTTCTTTTTAGAAAACAGGTTGAGGGAATTGAGAATCAGTATACGTAAATATGACGTGGGTATGAAAAAGATCCAGCTTCTGATCGAAAAAATAAATAAGGTCAGTACAAATCCGGATGAACTCCCGGAAAATTTGAAAAAGGTGTACACCGATGCCCTGAAAAAAAAGACCCTGTTTAAACTGGCTATAAATGACCTGCTGAAAAAGGAAACCCAGTACAGCGTAAAAGTAGACGGGATGGTCGATGCCGAAATAATAGCCCATGAATCGCTGTTCCGCGGAGTGAGGATATATTTCGGAAAAACAGTTTTCGAGACGGAAAAAATGAAAACCAGGGTGAAGGTCTATTTCGATAAAGTTTTTGACAAAATAAAAGTGGGTAATATTTAATGCACTGCTTTCGCAGGTTATCACCAGATTCGGGGTGTCAGGATTTGTTCCCGGTTTTTTGTCTCTTTCTGTCCAGCGCATCCATTTTTTTATAAAACTCTACCTGCTTGACAAGCTCCTGTAAGTCCTTGACAATTATTTTATTATCCTGCAGCTTAACCTTTGTATTTTTAAACAATTCCTGCACAAGAACATTACCTTCATCCGCCGCAAGGCCAACCATCTTTACTAATTCGTCAGGCCCGAAATCAAAACTAAAAGAGGCATTGTGCACAATCTGGACCCTGTTTTCTTCTACAATTGTCAGAAGGGTATCGAAAAGCCTGCCGAGCGGGTTTGTAATAAGTATGTTCGCGAGCTGGCGGTATGCCTTCCAGATTCTCTCAGACAATAACGTAATCAACCTTGTACCCAGCTGCGGGTTTTTCTGGACCATTGCTTCAAAATTCGCTTTGTTGACAGCCAGCATAACACTGTCTCCCGAGGAAAGAGCAGTGGCACTTCTCGGTTTGTTCTCAAGGATAGCCATTTCGCCGAAAATATCTCCCGGTTTCAGCATCGCAAGCATTACTTCATTGTTATCGACGATTTTTGTTATTTTTATTTTCCCCTTCTGGATTATGTACAGCTCATTGCCGGGTTCGTGCTCGAGAAATACTATCTCATTGTCTTCATACTGCCGGTTAAACCCCTGCTGTGCATTTGTCGCTCCTCCGTCTTTGATCTGAGGCTGGAGCTGTAACATAAGCTGTTTTGCCTCCTGCGTTCCGGGGTCGTTCGGGCAGTATTGGATAAACTTTTTAAATGCGTAAAATGAGTGGCTGCTCTGCTTTTTTTCAAGATAATATTTTCCGATCTTGAAAAGATTTTTTGGGTCCTCTTCCACATTTTCCTTAAAGGAAAGACGGGTTATGGCGGAATCAAAGTACCTCAACTTATGACTGAAAGAAGTGATGATCTTCATCGCAATCGCGGAGTGTTTTTGTATCATCAGGTCGAATTGTTCCCTGTAAACACATATCAATGCAAGCTCTTTAAGTGCTTTTGCTGTCTCAATACTGGCGTGGTTGCTCATGCATGAAACGACCCCGAAAAAATCTCCCGGGAAAAGAATATCCGATGTGTTTTCTTCTATTACCTCAGAAATTCTGGATATCTGTACCTGACCGTCTTTTATAATATAAAACCTGGTGGCTTCCAGTTTGCCCTCGACATTGACGTATGTATCTTTTTTAAACGGTGTGACCTGGAGTTTTAAATTTCCCGCCATTCCGGGATTCCCCTTCGGAATTTAATTCAGTTAGATTTAACTATTTACAATATGTTAAGTAACAACCTGATCTATACCTGATTTATATAAAAACCTTGATTGATCTTTAAAACCTGCTGCCCAGAATTTGCCCGACACACTCAGGATCCGGTTATATTAGTTAATATCGGGAATTCCTTACTAATTATACAACTTTCTTTAAAGTTTTTCAATTAATTGTTAAGAGTTTATTAACCGGAATTTACACAAATTTCAATTCCCTTGACTAGCCGTATTAATTTGATTAAATTTGCTGAAATATGAAGATGCCTTCATTAATATATAGAATATAATAAATTTTTCCTTACTCACCAATAAAATAGGTACTTTTTCAGAAAAATATTTTCAAAGCAAATATGGACAGCATCGTTCTTGCATCAAGGTCACCGCGAAGAAAGGAGATATTAGAAAGATTAAATATCCCGTACATCGCTTTTGACATCGATATAGATGAAAAGTTAACTAATGTCCGTAATATAAAATCTTCTGTAATGGAAGTTTCTAAAAAAAAGGCGGCAGCTGGTGCGTGTCATTTTTCAAAAGGACTTGTAGTGGGTGTAGACACAGTTGTTTATTTCAACCGGAAGGTTTTAGGAAAGCCTGAAAACACCGGATCGGCCTATAAATATATAAAAATGCTGAGCGGAAATACACATTGTGTCGTTTCAGGCATTACGATAAGGGACACTTGCGGTGGTAATGTCTACTCTGCATGTTCCCTGACAGAGGTCAGTTTCATAAAAATGTCGGATAGTGAAATAAAGAACTATCTTGCGGCAGACGAATGGAAAGACAAAGCCGGCGGATACGCTATTCAGGGGCAGGCAGCCCTGTACATAAAGGGCATCCTCGGTTCTTTCTATAATGTGATGGGCCTGCCTGTGGAAGAACTCTACAGGCTTTTGAAGAAATTTAATTATTTTGAGAGCAGGGGCAGGTACCAGCCGGTAAATAAGTAGTGATCCATTACATTAGTTCTTGGTGCTACTCCGGGTCTCCCGGCTTAAAGTCGAGCAAGCTCGACAACTTCGGTTGAAAGCCGACGTTGCACCAAATAACTTTATTGAGCCGTTTTATCGCGACTAATTAGTTCTATTTAACTGTTTATATTCTCATAATTAAAAATCTTAAGAATACTCAGTTATATTGAAAATTCAAATTAGTCGGGCAAGCCCGAAATTGTTACCAGGAACTAATTATCCGGTATTAATCTTCCGGCAGCGGCGGGCTGTTTGAGAAAGAGTTCATGATTAAATTTTCCTTATCTCTCGTGCAGAATAATCCCTCCCAAAATCCGGCAGATCTTTTTACAGGGTTATCATTTAATTTTAAACATTTCAAATATTGTAAGGAGGTGTAAATTGGCAATTGTTACAATGAAGGAGCTCCTTGAAGCGGGAGTGCATTTCGGTCATCAAACACGTAGGTGGGACCCGCACATGAAGTCGTATATTTTCACGGTGAGAAACGGGATCCATATTATTGATCTGCAGAGAACAATAGCACAACTGAAAATCGCTTACAACGCGATAAAGGCAATGGCAAAACAAAATGGAATCATTATGTTCGTGGGAACGAAAAAACAGGCCCAATCTGCAATAACAGAAAATGCAAACAAGTGCAACATGCCCTATGTTGCCACCCGATGGCTGGGCGGAATGATCACAAATTTTGTCACCATCCGAAACAGCATAAGCAGGCTCAACCGTATTGAGCGGATGGAAGTGGACGGGTCATTTGATTTTATTACAAAAAAAGAAGGAATTCATCTTAAAAGGGAAAAAGACAAACTTCTGAGAAATATAGGCGGTATAAAGGACATGGAAACCCATCCGGATATGATATTTATCATTGATCCGAAAAAAGAGGCTATTGCGGTGGCTGAAGCCATGAGGGCCAAGATACCCATGGTGGCGATCGTCGATACAAACTGCAATCCCGAAGGAATCGACTATCCTGTACCCGGTAATGATGATGCTATCAGGGCGATAAACCTTTTCGCTTCTATAGTTTCTTCTGCAGTAATCGAAGGACCCGTCCACTTCCATCCGCTCAATACGGTTGAGCCTGCTTATGCTGTTTCGGATGGTGACAAAATTT
>DRHN01000297.1 GCA_011049595.1 Spirochaetota bacterium
CAAAGGGGTCTCAAAAGAATACCCGAAAAGAATCAGACTCGAACTGAGTAAAGATTTTAAAATTTGAAGTTCACATAGGTTGCTGCTTAGGGTGACAGTCTTCCCCGCCTCGCTGTTGAAGGGCGCCCGTTCGGACTGCTAATACACTACACCAGCATACCCGACAAAGCTCTGATCAGGGTGTATGTCATAGCTTGTGGTGTAGTGCGCGAGTGTACCCCTGACTGCCCCTGATTTGCCGGCCCCGGCGATGGCCGCGCCGGCGGCTCCCGGACAGCAGGCATTTCGGGAGGATAAGGCTTCCTTGATCACCTCACCGGGCTCGGCGCGGAGAAACGCGTCAATGATCCTCTTATCGTTCACTTCTTTTACCCACTGAACACTCTTTTTCCCGGTCCCCTCCGGCGTAAAGCCGTAATTAGGACCGTAATGAGTCAGGTCCGTGCTGCCAATAAAACTGGCAGATAGGCCCAGCCTTTCCGCTATCGAAACAGCTTTTTCCCCGATCTCAAACGCACGGTATGTCGGCGCAACCCCTATGACGACGACCGATGTATCGGGGAATATGTATTTTATCAGCGGAAACTGCAGCTCCAGGGTGTTGTCGCTGGAATAATGAGAAGCATTCTCTTCAGTAAAATTGAAAGAGCCTGACAGCATTTCAGATGCTTCCCTGTTTACCTCGAGGTTACCGAGGGGGGTTTCGACACTGTCATCAATAAAAATAAAATCCCCGCTGCCCTCCGGCAGGTGCATACCGAAAAGAAATATAAGGTCCGGCTTTATTTTACGGTTTATCGCGCTGAACACAGTAAGCGCGGTCTTACCTGAAAAGTACCAGCCCGCGTGAGGAACAATCCCACCGAACCCGGTGTATTCCCCTTCCGGATTTCGGACCTTACTCATGTAATCTTCAATTGTATTTATACACTCCCTCTTTGTACCGGGATACCAGGACCCCGCAAAATCCGCTTTCCTTGTCCCCATTTGATCCCCCCTATTTCCTGAAATATTATATTGAAAATTGTATTTATAAATATTATATTATAAATATTACGTTATAAATATTACATTATAAACTGTAATACAATATTTGAACAGGAATAAATAATGTCAAAAAAGATCGTTTCCGTAAAAGCGTTTGTCGAGGGATCATTTCTCGAGCTTCTAAAATCCACATTCAAAGACAATCTGTGCTCTGTAATGATCTACGGAAGTTATGTCAGCGGCAACTTCGTTGAAGGGGTTTCGGACGTTAACATACTTATAATACTGGAAGAGCCTCTTTTTGAACAGATCGAAAAATTCGGTGCAGTCGCGCACAAGTCGATAAAAAACTACAAAATAACACCGCTTATTCTAACAAAGGCCGAGTTCGTAAATTCGGCTGACGTGTTTCCGATGGAATACTTTGACATTAAAGAGCGGAAAAAAGTGATCCATGGAGAGGATGAAACCCTGGCCCTCTCTTTGACCAAAAAGAATTTGAGACACCAGCTTGAGGACAGGCTGAGAGGAAATGTAGCATCGTTGAGACAGATCGTAATAGCGTCACATGGAAAGGACAAGATTTTAAGCAATAATCTAAAAAACCTTTTCGGGTCTCTCAACGCCCCCTTCAAAGGACTTTTACGGCTTAAAGAAAACACGCCCGAGTCGGAAGGTATGGAAAAGACTGTTGAAAAAATCGGTGAAGTGTTCCAGCTGGACACAAAGCCGTTTTTGGATTTTATAAAGTTCAGAAAAGGGGGGGAACTCAATCCGAAAACACTTGCAGAAAATATCCTGGTTTCTCTTAAAAACCTGGTCACCATTGTGGACAAAATGGATATAAAGTGAGCAGGTCAGGATCGAACAACTAACTAGTACAAGGCAATTTATATGTTTAAAAAATCACCTCTGCTGCTTTTAATTCCTGTTTTTGTTTTCTCCCTGATATTGTTCGGTACCGATATATACGCGCAAAAGTTCCCGAAACCTGTCGGGTGTGTAAACGATTTCGCCGGGGTGCTGGATGAGGGGTCAAAGAGCCGGATGACAATGCTCATTGCCGCGCTGAAAGAAAAGACCGGTGCCGAGATAGCCGTAGTTACGGTAGAAACCACTGAGCCAAGGGCTTTTGAAGAATATTCTGTTGAGCTTGCTTCCGAATGGGGGATCGGTAAAGCCGGTGAGGACACAGGGGTGCTCATTCTGCTGGCAATGAAGGAGAGGAAGGTCCGAATCGAGGTAGGGTACGGGCTTGAAGGCGTAATACCCGACGGTCTTGCGGGTGAAATTAGAGATAAATCAATTCTACCGGATTTAAGGAGCGGCAATTACGGTTCTGGGCTGCTCAAGGGGGTACAGGCTGTCTCGGGGATCATCGCAAAAGAATATGACGTAGATCTCGGTTCTTACAACACTAACGAAGCCAGAAAATACACAAGCAGTGCAACTGCGGGTTTGATCCGTTTGATTATTATAATAATATTCATGTTCCTCTTTGTCGGCGGGCGCTTTCTGATCTGGCCCCTTATGTTCATGGGCGGGGCGTCAAGAAGGGGTTTTTACGGCGGCGGTTTCGGCTCCGGCGGCAGCAGTTTCGGCGGAGGGTTTTCAGGGTTCGGAGGCGGCGGTTTCGGGGGGGGAGGTGCCTCCGGGAGCTTTTAAGGTCCGGTACACCCTTTTCTACAAATTCTTTTGAATACTTGAATCAGTGATAAAAACTCGACATTCGATTTATTAATAAATAACTGGAGTTACACATGGCAAAAAGAGGATTAGTTAGTGCTCTGGTCATAATCGCGGTTATAGTTGTGTTTGGGCTGATATTTTCATCCTGGTACATCGGCACACGGAACCGATTAGTGACCTTTGAAGAGAACGTCGATGGCACGTGGTCAGAAATCGACAACCAGCTTCAAAGAAGAAGCGACCTCATCCCCAATCTGGTCGCGACTGTAAAAGGATTTGCTACACAGGAACGCGAGATTTTCATACAGATCGCCGAGGCCAGGTCAAAGCTCGCCGGTTCTCAAACAGTTGGGGAGACTGCCCAAAATTATAACCAGCTGCAGTCGGCCCTGAGCAGGCTTCTGGTCATTGTCGAAGCTTACCCTGCACTAAAATCCGACCAAAATTTCATAAGGCTCCAGGACGAGCTTGCCGGGACCGAAAACAGGATCGCAGTGTCCCGAAAGAGGTACAATGACAGCGTGAGGATCTTCAATACAAAGATCAGGCGTTTTCCATCATCGAGCATCGCTCGTATGATGGGGCTTGAAAAAAAGGAATACTTTGAGATTGAAGAGGAAGCCAGGGAAGTCCCGAAAGTCGATTTTGAATACTGAACTGTGCAGGCGATCCTCATCTCCTGAGCTTATAAATACACGCCGCACGACAGAATAATGTTATGATCCCGGAAAATAACTTTAACAACCGGAAAAACATATTTAATATACTGGTGATCGACGACGACGAGCTTGTAATGGAGAGCTTTGAGAGGATATTCAGCGGTAATGAAAACGGATTCATTATAGATAAAACTACAGACAGCAAATATGCCTGCGAATTGATCGAAAAAAAAGAGTATGACCTGGTTCTTACCGATGTTGTGATGCCCGAAATTGACGGCTTTCAGATCCTCAAAAAAGTCAAGATGAGAACTCCGGAAGCTGAAGTTGTGTTAATTACAGCGTACAGCTCCACAAGCTCGATGAGGGACGCTATGTTCCTCGGAGCTGCTTATTACCTCACAAAACCTATCAACCCTTCAGAGCTCAAGTATTATATTTTAAAAGCGCTTTCCAGAAGGCAGGCAGTAATAGAGCGAAATAAAAAGATCGATGAACTGGAAAGACTCAGCTATACTCTCGCCCATGATTTCAAGTCCTCGCTGCTTTCGATAAAAGGGTTTACCCAGATCCTGTCGCAGGATTATTTTGACAAACTGGACAGCGACGGGCAGTTTCTGCTTTATCGAATTGACTCAAATATTTCGGCAATGGGTTCAATGATCGAGGGTCTTTTGGAGTACACAAGGATCGGCAGGATCGATATCACACTTGAAAACATCAACACAGGCGAGATGGTTAAGGAGGTGACTGATAACTTCGCGTCCCAGTTAAAAGAGAAAAATATATCATTAATTGTTGAAAATGAGCTTCCCCGGGTATATTTCTACAGAGACGGGCTATCGAAAATTTTCTCAAATCTTATCGATAATTCAATCAAGTACGCCCGGAAGGACGCAGATTCGTACATAAAGATCGGTATCGTCGGGGACAAAGATGCCGCAGATGACAAATACATTCATTTCTTTATTGAAGACAACGGGATAGGTATCTCACCGGAAAACCTCAGTTTAATTTTTGAAATATTTCAGCGTGATGAAAAGATTAAAAAAGAACCGGGGCATGGAGTTGGGCTCGCTATCGTAAAAAAAGTTCTCGCGTCCGCCGACTGCAGCATAAGCGTTGAATCAAACCCGGGAGAAAAAACGACCTTCTATTTTACCCTTAATCCGGAAATATAACAGAGATTTTTCCCTAATCGGTATATATTCATTTCTGAAATTTTATATTTATCTATTTAAAATTCATTTTTTGTTAAAAAAGTTCTTGACTAACTATTTTCATACATGGTAGTATTAATACTACTGATTTTATGTACCACGAACTGTTTAATATATAAGGAGAACTGGAGATGAAAATTGGTGCAAAAGGTAAAAAAATACTTACAAAGGTCGGTCTTGAATTAACAAGAATAAACTTTGTTATGGACTATTTCCTTAAATGGGGTGAAAAAGAAATATTGAAACAGCTTGTTGTTAAAAACGAAAGAGGCAGACCCATTGGTGCGCAGGAAGAAAAATACTACGTTGTAACCAATCTCATGAAAGCCTTTGAAAAAAAACTCAAAGAAAACGCGCTTGCGCCTACGGTACGGGATTGGGTTTTTAATAAACTAATCGGTGACATAATCCTGAACTGGGCTGACAACCACCCCGAAGCCGCTGAAAGAAGAAAAAAAGAGTTGGCGCTTCCTCAATTTATGACTATCAGTCCTACCCAGATGTGCAATCTTGCCTGTACAGGCTGCTATGCAGCCAGCTCAAAAAAAACAGCCGTGACACTTGATTATGATATCCTCGATAAAGTAATTGAGCAGAAAAGAGACCTGTGGGGCTCTCATTTTACAGTAATATCGGGCGGCGAACCGCTGCTGTATAAAAGTAAAGGAAAGACGATCCTCGATCTTTTTGAAAAATACAATGACAACTTCTTTTTATTTTATACCAACGGGACGCTCATTGATAAAACAATGGCGCAAAAGATCGCCAGCCTCGGGAATGTCTCACCGGCGATCTCGGTAGAGGGTTTTGAGGAGGAGACCGACGCCCGGAGGGGAAAGGGTGTTTATAAAAAAATACTCGAAGCCATTGAAAACCTGAAAGAGGCAGGGGTTTTTTATGGGATCTCTTTTACAGCGACAAGAAATAATGTCGATAAGATCCTGAATGACGAATTCGTGGATGAGTTTTTCGGGGAACGGGGGGCGGCTTTTGCCTGGATGTTCCAGTATATGCCCATCGGCCGCGGCCCGGACTTTGACCTGATGATAACACCCGAGCAGAGACGGAACCTCTGGTTCCAGGAAAGGCACATAATCAAAGACAAAGGTGTCTTTTTTATTGATTTCTGGAACGGGGGCCCGATAAGCGACGGCTGTATATCCGCGGGCAGGAAAGGCGGTTACTTGTACATGGACTGGCACGGCAACATGATGCCCTGCGTTTTTATACCCTATACCGTGGGCAATGTAAAAACAGACTTTTTTGACAAAGGAAAGGATCTCAATGACGTTCTCGAAACGACTTTTTTCACGAAATTAAGAAAATGGCAGGAAAATTACAGCTATAAGAAATTGTCCAGCGAAGCGGGCAATGAGATAGTGCCGTGCCCCATAAGGGATCATCATGCGGAATTCAACAAAATCGCGAGGGACAGTGACGCCACTCCTGTTGGTAAGACTGCCGAAAGATCATTTAAAGATGAAGAATTTATAAAAGATTTTGATGAAATCGGTAAAAAGGTTGCTGAAGCAACAAAAGACCTGTGGGAGACAGAGTATCAGAAGATCAAAACAAAAGAGCCCTCTAAGGCACAGTAGCTTTCAGCTTAATCAATATATAAATTAGCCCCCTGTACTTCTGATCATCGGTACCGGGGGCTTTATCTTTTCAATGGGCACAACATCTACCCGCAAACTGCTTTGTTCACTCCCATTGTGTTCACATACGGTTTAAAATTCAATAACCCTGTTTTCCTTTGCCGAAAGCTCTGCCGCTTTCATCGCGACCACCACAGTCTTTGATTCAGGGGGTGTAATTACCGCGGGTTTTTTACCGGCATCAACACACTTTAAAAAATATTCGAACTCGTCCTTTAAAAACCCCCTTCTCATTCCATGCACGATTGGCCAGTATGTCGATTGAGGATAGCTCACACCTTTTTTAGTGAGCAGGGTGTAGTCAGAACCTGACCGGTCTATGTATATGGCCCCTTCTGTCCCTATGATCTCCATACGGGCATCAATCGCAAAGGGTTCGCTGTCCGGGAGGCACCATACATCCTCGATTACGGCTATAGTTTCGTCATCAAATCGGAACATTGCCCACCCGACATCGTCAAAGGGGAGATGTGGCCG
>DRHN01000298.1 GCA_011049595.1 Spirochaetota bacterium
CCGATAATATGCACGGGTGCCGGGACTTCGGAGTTCATCGGTTACTGTGTCGAAGGGCTGTTACGAAAAAACCTGCCGTACCGAAATTTCCTCCGTTTCCGAGAAACACCGCCCTGTCAAATTTTAAACCGCTGATCTTTTTAACAACGTCGGGTGCTTTCAGAAGTATGTTTCGGCCCGCGATAACAATATCCCCGAACAGCCCGGAATAATCGCTGAAATTGAAAATATACGACAACATCTGCGCGGCGATCACCATGTTGGAAAATGAAGATGTCATGGCAAGTCCCCGGTCATCTGTGCCCTCATCGAGGCAGAAAACCAGGCTGTTCTGTTTACCGGCGGCGCGTTTTTTCAAATTACCGTCTTTATTGCAGGTTATGATGAGATGCTGTATCCTATCGCTCACCATGTCCGCGATCTCAACGGCCCCGATACTTTCCGGGCTGTTCCCGGAGCGCGCGAAGGAAATTAAAAGAGCGTTGCTGCCTTCAATGAAGCAGTCAAAAGGTGAGGTCACGATTTTTGTTGTGGAAAAGACATTTACCGGTACGCGCAGGTTTTTTCGTAACAGCCCTTCGACACAGTAACCGATGAACTCCGAAGTCCCGGCACCCGTGCATATTATCGGTGCTCTTTTCTTCAGTGCCCTTTTTATAAAAGGCCTGATATCATCCAGCCTGTTCTCAAACCTTTCAAGCGTGGTTTTCCACAGGTCTACCTGGCCGGATATCTCCGAAGGAGTGTAAACTAAGCCCCTTTTTTCTCTTTCCTCATCACCCGTTTTGAGCAGTTCCGTCAACGCTGTTTCCATTAATTATACCTCTTTTCAGCATGTCAATAAAATAGTGTTGTCACATGTTTACCGCCAAAAGGAAACCATCCCCTTTTGAAGTGGTTTATTGTTTTTCGAAAAACAATAAACCAAAGACTATTTCTTTGAAAGCCTTTTGGCTTGTAAAAAACCATCTGCTTTGCACGGTTTTTTACCGGTCAGTAATCCATCTCATTTCATTGGAGTACTTTTCTGAGATTTGTTTTAACTCGTGATGCACATCCTTTATGCCTTCATCCGACCATGTATCGTCGAGCCACAAAAAGGGGATAGCCGCAACATCGGGGGCAAGCTTATCGGCCAGCTCTTCATACCCTTTTACGATTTCTTCAACGCTTTCCCCGTTGTCAAAAGCGAACTCCACGATCCCTTTTCCGCTGAACGCTTTTTTTATTTTCAGGATGTCGTCTTTTGAATATTTATAAGAGCAGTTAAGCCCGTTTATCCCGGGGTCGTGGTGCAGGTACAGATGAATGGAGGGATTGGGGCCGCAGTTGTGTATCCTGCCTCCCCGCCATTTTTGAAATATCTTGTTGCTGTAGGGTATGCTGAATTCCCGGAATATTTCCGGGGAGAAGGTCGCGCATACATCATCGGACACAAAACCTTTTCCGGGTCCCCACATGGGGTCATAATCGATGCATGTCAGTCTGTCAATACTGCCCACAGCTTTTATTATTTGCTCGTAGCAGTTTACCTGCAGGTCCGCGGCAAGGTTGAGAAAATAGTGGTACTCTTCCGGGCTGTCATAAAATGATGTATACAAAAGGTTTGTATCGATCAGGTCCTTGGCGGTATTGAGAGGCCCACCAAGGTCAATGCCGGTGAGTGACACGTCGCCTGGGAGGTTTTTACTGAAATAATCGAGCCATTTCAGATTAAAGGGCATCAGCCCGTCTTTCCCGGCATCGGGCATTTTCAGCCTGTAAACATCCGACATATCAAAGATTATGTGTTCTGAGATCCCGGGAGCCTGATTGGGGTCGTCGCTCCAGTGGGGCTCGAGGCCGAACATGGTGGCGATTGTCATATAGCCGGGCCACACCCTTGCCGCGGGAATGTAATCATCGGGCAGTAATCTCAGAAGCCTGTCTATATTTTTTACATTCTCCTTATACTGAAGCTCACCGTTCTCACAGAGCTCTTTCAGTGAGTAATCACTGAAATCATCGATAAAAAACCCGATCGGGATATGGTCGACCTTTTTATACTCCCATACTTTTCTGACGCGGTCCTTGCGTTTTTCTATTTCATGGTGGTCGATGTCTTTTATACCGTCCATTTATTTCAGTCCTTTTTTTTAAAAAATATATATTCAAGTAAACTTCAAATCAACTTGATTTAAAATTTTAGTTACTATTTCTAAAATTAAATGTATAATAGCACTGCTTTTTAATAATCCCGTTGGATCAAGATTTTTAAACAAAAGAACCTGTGAATGGTTGAAGATCGAATGCCGTTTGGGGTTGCTAATTTAAAAAAAAGGGACCGCCATGACTTCGAAAGAAAGAATGCTTGCTGTTTTGAATAACCAGATACCGGACTATACACCATGCTCATTTATGCTCTTTTCCAACCTCTATGAAAAATGCTCGACCGAGCGGGAATATGTTGAAAAACAGCTTGAACTGGGTATTGATGCCTATGCCTATGTCGGATATTTAAACCACACGCTTCACCTGTACGGCGGCCTGCATCCCGATGTGAAATACAGGGATTGGGTCGAAGAAAAGGACGGCGCGAAATACTTCTGCCGGAGACTCGACACCCCTGCAGGCCCATTGACGGGCAGGGTCAGACAGCGAGAAGGGTGGCCGACAGAAGATGATTTCCCCCTGATGAAAGACTGGATAGTACCCAGGGCTGAAGAGGTCCTCGTAAAACCGGAACAGGACCTGGAAAAGATCAAATATATTTTCGGGCCCATAAAAGACAGCGATATTCAGGTCCTAAAAGAAGAATCTCAGATGGCAAAGAAGCTCGCGGATGAGTATGGTCTGCTGCAGGTCGGGGGTTTGCAGTGCTATGTTAACCCCGGTCAGCAGGTAGACCCCGGTGTGATGGGCAGCGACGCATGAAAGCACTTGTAATGATATACCCGTATTTTTTCCCTGCCTGGTGGACAAGGCGGGCTTCCCGCTTCAATGTCGGCGCGATTATCTCGCGGAACGCCGCCGGGGTCCAGAACTCCGTGGTTTCATACCACGCCCTCCTGACGATCACATCGGCGCCTGTAACATCGAGATATATTTCTATCTGCTTCATGTTCCACTCGTGGATTATCCGCGCGTACTCCCTGATTATGTGCGGTTTGGTTATCGAAAGCACCATTACCTCTTCATACCCGGAAAGCCATGCC
>DRHN01000299.1 GCA_011049595.1 Spirochaetota bacterium
ATTCTTCAAAGCTTCATCAACAAGACCTATCACTCTGTTCGCGAGTGCCGGTGTGCCGAGAGAAATCGACGAGCCTGTTGATATCTCTTTCATCCCAAGCCCGCGGGCTGTCATCGTCTGGATAAATACCTGCTCCCGCTGGTCCATGTTCGCTCCGATATGGAAATACAGAGACGCAGTAGGCGTATTTTCTCCAATAGGCATCGCAAATCTGCCCGTCAGCATATTCATTCCGTTGAACTGCGCGTGAGAGGCAACCCTGTCGATCTCGTCAACCAGCTGCGACACTTCCACCTGGATCTGCATCCTGTCACTTTCGGTATAAATACCGTTTGAAGACTGAACGGCAAGCTCCCGGATCCGTTGGGTAATATCCTGGATTTCCTGCAGATACCCCTCGGTAGTCTGGATAAAAGAGATCCCGTCTTCCGCGTTCTGCGCCGCCCTTTTCAACCCTCTTATCTGAGACCTCATCTTTTCAGAAACAGCAAGGCCTGACGCATCATCACCTGCGCGGTTGATCTTCAAACCTGATGCCAATTTTTCGATGTCTTTGGTGACATCCCAATTGGCGAATTTGAGAATCCTGTTTGCAAAAACAGCACTCATGTTGTGATTAATAATCATTTCTTATCTTCCTCCTTGAAATATTTTGCGGCATCCATGCCTGTAAAGCTTTTTGAAAAAAAAATCGCAATCAAAAAAAAAGCTAAACTAATCCATTTTGATTACGATAAATTATACATGTAGAAAATGTATCACCTCCTTGGTTGTTGTTACTAAAAACATCCATGTTTCTAGTGATTTGGCGCCAGGGCAAAAAAGAAAGCCGAGGGCCAGGGTTTACTCCCTTTCCAATACCTCCTTTCGAAATTAATTAAAATCCTTCATTCATAATATCGGGCAACTATGTACAAAACTTAAATCATTATTTTCCTGGTGCAACTTCGGGCACCCCGAAGCAGCCGGTTCAAAACCGGCGTTGCGCCAAATCACTTTATTGGGGCCGTTTCACCGCGACTAATCTTAAGAATACCTCGTTAAATTAAAATATTTATTGTTCACCAAGAACTAATTAGTTCAGGTTTTATCAACCGGCAAACCTTTTGCCGGCCACCATTTCGAGGTTATTTATTTTATCCCTGATCAGTGTGTAAATTTCCGGGTTAGATTCTTCCAGCTTTTTAACCCTCTCCAGCCATAAATGATATTTATCCTTGTATTTTTTATGCGCAAACTTTCGGATGGTATCCGGGATTTTTTTCGCGTAATACGCCGCATCTTCTTTCTCTGACAATATTTTTTCCAGCAACTGGGCTAATTCTTCTCCTGTTCCCAATGTAGGCAATGATCTGCCGAGTCAAATAGGGGTGTCTGTAATCTATTTTATTACCCATAGGACAATCTACCGGTGTTCACACCCAGTCAGCCTCAGGTCCCCAATTATTTCATTAACAGGGCCGGGGTCACATTTTCTCAACTGCCGTCAGGCCGAGTAGTTCCAGGCCCGTTTTCAACACAGATTTGACCCCATACACAAGAAGGGCCCGGGATAGAGACAGCAATTTATCATCAGTTATTACTCTGTGAGTGTTGTAATAACTATTGAAATCCGACGCAAGCTCAAGCAGGTAGCGTGAAATTATGGAAGGTTCAAACTCACTGGATGCACGTAACACTGAATCCTCGAATGAATTAATAAGCACGGCAACCTGATATCCTTCATCACTGAAAGTCAGGTCATCTGAAAACTCTACCGGTCCGTGAGTATTTTTATACTTTTTCAATAAACTGTTTATACGGGCATGCGTGTACTGAAGATATGGACCGGTCTCGCCGTTGAAATTCAGAGCATCTTTCCATTCGAATGTAATATCTTTTATCCTGTTGTTCTTGAGATCATTAAATATTATCGAGCCGATCCCGACCTCCTGGGCAACTTTTTCTTTATTTTCGAGCCCGGGGTTTTTATCATTGATTATGCTCAGCGCGAGCGTAGTTGCCTTGTCGAGCACATCTTCCAGAAAAACCACATTTCCCTTCCTGGTGCTCATGGCGCTTTCCTCAAACCTGATATGGCCGAAAGGGATGTGATAACAGTTCTCACTCCACCCGAGGCCCATTTTACCGAGCACTTTAAAGAGCTGCCTGAAATGAAGAGTTTGAGGGCTTCCGACTACATAGAGCGCAAGGTCAAAATCAAATTTCTCATGCCTGTAAACTGCGGCCGCTATGTCCCGGGTCATGTAAAGAGTTGCTTCGTCACTTTTTTTTAGAAGCGCGGGCGGCAGATCCTCATCCAGTTTCACTACCAGCGCTCCCTCGCTTTCTTCTGTTATACCCGCACTTATTAAATTTGATATTGTTTTTTCAAGCATGCTGCTGTAAAAACTTTCACCGGTGTAGTTGTCAAACTCAACACCCAGCCGGGTGTATATTTTTTTAAACTCCTTTATGCTCAGCGCTCTAAACTTTTCCCACAGCCTGTAAGCCTCATCATCATTATTTTCCAGCCTGTAAAACCAGTTTCTTGCTTCACTTTCCAGGTCCGGGAGCTCTCCTGCTTCAGAGTGGAACCGTACATATAGTCCTAAAAGGTATTTTATAGGATCGTTTTTCAGATCCTGCTCATTACCCCACTTCTTAAACGCGGTGATCAATTTTCCGAACTGTGTGCCCCAGTCCCCGAGGTGGTTTATCCCAATGACCCGGTACCCGAGAAAAGTAAATATTTTGCACAGTGAGCTGCCAATGACTGTAGACCGCAAATGTCCTATACCGAAAGGTTTTGCAATATTCGGCGATGAAAAATCAACGATTACGGTTTTACCATTACCGGTTTTACGGAGATTGTTTTTCGTTCCCGGAAACAGGTCCCTGATTACCTCTCTCACAATAAACGCCTTGTTGACAAAAATATTGAGGTAGGGGCCTCTGGCTTCTGCTGTCCGGATCATCAGGATGTTGTCAGCTTTTTTTAAAAGCAGATCTCGAAATCCCGATGCGATCTGAGCAGGATTTTTTTTATATTCCCTTGCAAAGAGAAAACATGGAACAGCGAAGTCACCAAAACCGGCCTCAGGGGGTGTTTCTATCAGCGGGTAAAGTTTTTCCTCGGAAATACCGAGGGCAGGTGCAAGAGCTTTTGAGAGCCTTTTTGTGATATCTATGCTCATAGCTCAATTACAATTTAACATCTTCATTTTTGATGACTTTTGCTTCCCCTTTGAGCTCGTCTATCAGCTCGTTGAGGTAATCGTTGTACTGTCTCTGGAGAAGCTGCATCTTTATCTGCTGTCCCGCGACTTCTACATCCACGCCCGCGAACAGCTTTTTGTTTTGATTGTATATTGCCTCTATCTGTTCATCCGGGACATCTTTCAGTTTTGGCTCTATCTGCTCGTTTAAATATACCTGAATAATCGCCCTTCTTTTTACAGCCTGCACCAGGTCCAGAACATCTTTGCGCTTGTCGTATCCTTTATTAATGGCTTTTTGATAAATAAGGTGTTCATTTATCAAGTTTGTTAAAAATTTCTTTTTATTTCCAATGTCATTTTTATAAATATTTTTCTGAACTTCATCGATCGGTAATGAATAAACATGAACAGAGAATTCCCTTCCAAATTCATCCAGACTGAGCGTCTTGTTATCTATTTTTGCTACCCACTGACCGGTTTGATTTTTTGTTGTCTGTGCGATAATGATGACATTGTCATCCGCTGCTGCTTTATGCGCGCTGAACAAATAACGGTCAAGAAATACCCCCGCCATAACCAATAATACCGCTAAAGCAACTATAGATATCTTTCTCATTTTAATTCCCTTTTATTTAATATAAATAATCTAACCAATATCGGTGTGATGGACAATATAATTTTACCTTTGCGTACCCGGGGCAGTAAAAAGCCACCTGCAGAGCAGGTGGCTTTTTACAAACCAAAAGATTTTCAAATGCATAGCCTTTGAGTTAACATTTTCCGAAAATTATAGACCACTTCCATATGAGTTGGCTTCCTTTTGGCAGTCACAGGTATTGAATAGATCCCCCGGTTTTGTTGACAGTTTTTAATTCCTGCTTTTCAATATAGTACGTGTCTTCATAGCCGACTGAGCCCCTGTCAAAAACAAATTTCGGCTCAAAAGCGATAACCATTCCTTCAAGCAGGTGCCCCTCAAAACGGCTGTTTATTATCGGAAGCTCGTCCAGCTCCAATCCCACCCCATGGCCAATAAAGTTGGCGCCTCCCATAAATTCATCGCTTAATCCTTCTTTTTCAACATAACTGTTTATTTCCCCGCAGATCTCTCTCACAGTTTTCTGTTCCTTTATTTTATTTCTGAATATTGCGTGTATTTCCATGGACACCCTGTGAGCTTTGATAAAAACAGGATCCAAACCGCCTATCGCAAAAATACGGGTGCAGTCCACTATATAACCCTCATGGTTAAAGGCAACATCTATCAATACAGGCTCATTTTTCCCCAATTTTTTATACCCGGCGCCGAAAGGATAAGCCGTACAAATACCGTCACCCCCTCCCGATGGAGAATCCATAAGAGAGTGCCTGCCCGCGCTGGCTCCGCTCAGTATCGTACTGGAGGGCACTTCCATGTTGAACCTCCTCGTCCTGATGATCAGGGAGGATTCTTCCATTACGAACAATTCATTCAGCCTCGTGTACAATTCATGCTCGGTCATATCGGGGTCCAGCATATCCACCAGTTTTACAAACACATTGTCCAGTCTTCTTCCGCCCTCGATAATGTGTGATATTTCATACCCTGATTTTACAGCCCTGATGTATCTTGTGTCCATTGATATGTCGGCAAAACGCGCGCCCCGAAAAGCGGATAAAAGACCGAGATACATTTTTGTCGGGAGGACATCCATTTCAATTCCGATCACACCGTTTTTCAGTTTATGATCGTTGACGTATTCCTGAATTTCACTGATTTTCTTATAGCTTAACACCCGTTCAACCGGCGATTCGCTTTTCGCACGCTCGAGTGTTCTTTTTACGAAAAGCACCGGGCCATGATCTCTGTGCAGGAGTAATACCGCGTCCTGCATAGAACCTGAAAAATAATATCTGCCCACATTCTGCAATATCAGGCAGAAGTCGATCCCATTTCTGATCAGACATTTTCGCAGGTTTTCACATCTTGCGGTGATCTCACTTTCAGGTATCTTCTTCATAATCAAAAAGGTCCTTTAAAAAATCAAGTTTTAAAATGTTGTCTTCAAAGGTGCGGTAAACATGAAGTGTATTGTGGTCTCTCGGAGATATGCCGAACAGTTTCCGGTTTTTATTGATCTTCCGGATCAACTGCAGGATGTCAACTCTGCTCTTTTCAAAAACCAGCACCAGCTCATCCTCTTTTTCTCTCAGAGATTTGATCCCCACAATGATGCACAGAACTTTCAGTCCCGCAAAATAAAAGAGCTCTAAAAGCTCATTCGGAAGCAGACCGAAGCGGTCGTTTAGCTCGTCTTTCAATTCGTTCAATTCATACGTTGTTCTGACCCCGGAAAGTCTTCTGTACACCTCGATCCTGAGCTTTTCGCTTTCGATATAAGTTTTCGGGATAAATCCGCTGTATTTTACATCGACAACCGGCGAGACAGCCGTGGATTGAATATCACCATGTGCCTCTTCTGCAGGCGGCAAACCGTCTGGCCCCACGGTTGTATCCTGTAAAACATCACGCGCCTGCCTTCCGGGATGCGAACCATTAAACCGCTGACCTGCGCCGGGTGGGGCCGCAGTCCCCGATCCGGGCGCCCCTGTGCCAGTCGCGGGACCACCGGCCGGCCCGCGCCTTAGTTCCTGTATTGCTTCATCCAGGAGCTTAACGTACATCTCAAAACCTACCGTAAGCATATCCCCGTGCTGGTCTCTCCCGAGTATGTTTCCGGCCCCCCTTATCTCAAGATCTTTCATCGCGATCGAGTATCCCGCACCCAGTTCGGTATGATCATTTATAACCATAAGTCTTTTTTGCGCCTGCTCTGTCATTGATTTTCCGGTCGGATAAAACAAATAAGCGTAAGCCTTCCTTTTGCTTCTGCCCACCCTTCCCCTTAGCTGGTAAAGCTGGGACAGCCCGAACCTGTCAGCCCTTTCCATGATGATCGTGTTCACGTTTGGAATATCAAGCCCGGATTCGATAATAGTCGTTGTCACAAGGACCTGAAACTCCATGTCAAAAAAATCCTTCATTATCTCCTCCAGGTCCCTCTCGTCCATCCTCCCGTGGGCAATCTCAATTGTAACACCGGGCAGGATTCTTTTCAGTGATTCAGCCTTTTCCTCGATGGTCCTCACTCTGTTGTGAACATAATAGACCTGCCCTCCCCGCTCTATTTCCCGCCTGATCGCCTGGATTATTATCTCTTCATTGTATTCGAGAACAAACGTTTCGATCGGCATCCTGTCCCTTGGAGGTGTTTCAATAACACTCATGTCCCTTATCTTTGTCATAGACATGTATAGTGTTCTGGGGATCGGGGTCGCAGTCATTGTGATAACATCGACCATCTTCCTCAGCTGTTTGAGCCGTTCTTTGTGCTCGACCCCAAACCTCTGCTCCTCATCTACGATCACAAGCCCCAGGTCTTTAAACATGATATCTTTCTGAATGAGGCGGTGTGTCCCGATAACCACATCGATGGTCCCTTTCTTGAGGTTTTCAATGATCTCCTTTTGCTCCCTGTGAGTTTTAAAACGTGAAAGCATATCCACTTTGACCGGATACAGGGAAAACCTGTCAGCAAATGTCCCCAGATGCTGCTCGGCAAGAATAGTTGTGGGCACCAGCACAGCAACCTGTTTTCCATCCATAACCGCTTTAAAAGCCGCACGGATAGCAATTTCTGTTTTACCGAACCCCACATCACCGCACACAAGCCTGTCCATGGGTCTTGGGTCTTCCATGTCCCTTTTTAATTCTTCTAAAGTCCTTATCTGGTCAGGTGTTTCCTCATAACGAAATCCTGACTCGAATTCATACTGCCACTCTGTGTCCTTTGAAAAAGAATATCCTATCTGGCTCGCTCTAATCGAATAAAGCTCGATCAGCTCTTTTGCGAGATTTTTCACAGATTTTTTCACATGCGCCTTTACTTTTTTCCAGGTATCGGTGCCCAGCCTGTCGATCCGGGGAATCCTTCCTTCGTGCCCGATATATTTCTGGACACGGTTGATCTGATCCACCGGTATAAAGATCTCGTCCCCATCCCGGTACTCGATCTTGATAAAATCTTTTTCAACACCGCCGGTTGAAAGTTTTTCAATCCCTCTATAATAGCCTATCCCGTGGTCCACGTGTACGATGTAATCACCATTCTTTATATCAAGCATGCCTGTAAACGGCGCTGATTTCACTTCGAGGAACTGCCTCTTGTAACGCTTTTTCCTGCTGAATATTTCCCTGTCCAGCACGACCAGCAGCTTCATCCTGTGTGACAAAAACCCTTCGTGCATATCCAGTGTCATAACCAGCAGGTCCTCATAATCTTTCATCAGATCCTCCAGCAGCTCCCTCACCCGGTTTGTCTGACCTTCATAGCTTGCGCCCACGATTACCATGTACCCGTCTATAAGAAATTCCTCTATATCACTTTTAAACTGTTTTATCTGTCCCCTGTAACCTTTTTTCTCTGAGATCCCGAAATCAAAGACATTGTTGTCGGATTCGGGAAGGATGGAAATACTCCCGAACGCAGGGGGGTCTGCAACCAGATCGCTGAACTCTGCCGACATCATTTCAGGAGGAAGAAGAAAAAATTTATCTTTCTTTTCCAGATAAAGTCTTTCGGTTTCTTTTTTAAAAAACCGGGCCTGTTTTAAGCAGTCGGTAAAAGAATCAAAGATAATAATATACTCGCCGCCGGCGTAATCCAGTACTGTGCCCGGGTCATCATGAATTATCGCGACATAGTCTTCTATGCCCTGAAAAGATCCAAAATCCCGGATCTTTTCAATTATTTCCTCGTTGTATCTATCTTTTTTCTTTTCCAGTTCCCTATTTATTTCAGGGGTAATAACCACCTCCTTTGCCGGCAGGATGGTAATTTCATCGACCTCCTGTACCGATCTTTGCGTTATATATGAAAACTCACGAATTGAGTCCACAGTATCATCAAAAAATTCCACCCTGAACGGGTGTTCGTTCCCGTACACAAATATATCAAGAATGTCCCCGCGCAGCGCGAAACACCCCATGCTGGACACCCTGTCCTCCCTCTCATAACCGTTTTGAATCAGTTTATTCTCCAGTTCGCTGAAAGGGACTTCATCACCTCTGGCAAGCTGGAAGCAGCTGGATTCAAATACTTCTTTGGTAATAAAAAAATCAGTGAATGTCCTCACCGGCAGGACAAATACCGCATTTTTCTTTTTTGTAAAAGCGTGCAATGCCAGAATTCGTTTGATAACAATCTCCGTAAACGGACGTGCGTCATCGTAAGGGAGCGTCTCTCTTGAAGGGAATAGATAGACATCCGGATCTTTTATAAAAAGGGACAGATCTCCGTACAGGTCTGAAGCGTCTCTATTGCTTTTTGTAACCAGAACGATACCTCGTTTTAAATGCTGAAAAAACGCTGCAATAAAAAGGGCCTTACTGGAACCTGCCAGTCCCGTAAATTCACCCCCCTTTTTATCGAGCAGACCTTCGATACAGTTCAGGTCGTATTCTTTGATAAATTTCTGCAGTACATCGCTTAGAACTGTCATTATGGCCTTTCATAAAAAATGATCTTTAACGGCATCAGGTTAACCTTGTCTGGTTACTTCCGGAAAATCAAGGACAAAATCACCGGTATAAGTAATCGAAGAAGATATTTATAATCGAAATTTTATGGATTGCTTTTCCGGCAGGTCTGAAAATACTACGGAGTTTTAGATTTTTTTATATTAGTTTCGAGTGCTTCCTCATACAAATCGAAAATTTCTTTTGTTTTCCGCAAAAATTTAGGGGTAAGTTCGATTATATTCATTCCCCTTTCCTTTATGTCCCTTATAAAAACTTCCGCTTTTACTTCGATCTTAACGATCGTGTTATCCTCTGCGTAAGAATCAATTATCCCGTATTTCCTTTCTTTTTTCAGCTCTCTGATGATCGCGATGAGATCTTCAAGAGTTTTAATATTTCGTTCGGCATTTTCAAACAACATCTGGGAAATCCCAAACCGGTCCGCGTTGACAAAAGTATCGCGAAACTTTTGAGCCGTCATTTTGTAATTGTAGTTCAGTTTATCCCTGATGTCTTCGATCATCTGATCAGCCCCGGTTTTACAGACTTCTGTTCACGATATTAATTAGATTTATCAGGCTTTTTATGAAATAGCATTTCAAGTTCACTGTGTTTTGTCGAGTCTGAACTACTGGATATTTGGGCATTAAATAGTCCGAAAAAGGGTTATTATCGGGTTGACAACTTCATCCGACAATAATACTGCGTAACGGCTGAAACCTTATTATGCACAGTGTTTATTATAGATTATTTCCACTACTTATAAGATATACCATAGTTTCAGGATTGCAAGGATATTTTTATTTTTTTTCAATAGTTCTTGGTGACAACTTCGGCCACGACTAAGCCGGGCAGGCCCGGAGCGGCGCCAAGAACTAATTATCACTGAAATTGCGGGGAGAACAATTGTTAAAGACAAAAGGAAAACCAAGAAAGTATCAGATAATCGTTGCAGTGATCGTAATTATTCTCCTCATTATTTTATTAAAAAAATTGCCCTCAAAGAAGAAAAAAACTCCTTCAGAGATTCCAAAAATCGAGAAGCTGAAACCCGTTGAAGAGAAAAAGAAGGAATATAGAATCGCCGTGATCATTGACGACATAGGTTATCCTTCAGATATGCTGTATGAGTATCAATATTTTAATGGGAAGCTGACCTTTTCCGTGCTTCCTTTTTTAAAATCATCAGCCAAATACGCGGGTATCCTGCATGAAAAAGGTTTTGAAATTATGATCCACATACCCATGGAACCTCAGGCTTATCCACAGACCAACCCGGGCCCATACGCACTCCTTACGGACAACACAAAGGAGGAAATCGAGCAGAAGCTCTCGATGATGATAAAAGACAACCCTTTTGCGGTCGGCGCGAACAATCACATGGGTTCATATGCCACAACGGACCGTGATCTAATGCTCTGGACGCTGGGTCTATTGAAGGGCAGCGACCTGTTTTTTATTGACAGCGTAACGACCCCGGATTCACTTGCCCATGAAATCGCCCTGAATCTTAAACTCGATACCTCCAAACGAGATGTTTTTCTGGATAATGAAGATTCTTTTTCAGCCATAAACAATCAATTCGAAAAATTAAAAAAAATCGCAAGGACCAACGGAACCGCGATCGGCATCGGCCATATTAATAAACAAAACACCTTAAAAGTACTGGTCCATCAACTTGGGCTCCTTAAAGAGGAGAATTACACGCTAATTTTTGCATCGGAAACTGTTGTACGTAAATGAAGACAATAGCTTTACCAATTTGAATTTGACTTTTAATTCTTTTACCAATATTCTTTTTTATCAAGCAGGACCCCGGTACCTTACTCTCGATTCCCATGACTTTCAGGCAGGGAAATTCTTCTGTTCAGGAATACGGAATACCGTATCAGATCCAGGGCAAGGGTTACAAACGAAACTCAGGAACTTATTTTGAAAATACTCGGTATAGAAACTACCTGTGATGAAACTTCCGCCTCCGTAGTCGAGGATGGAGAAACCATACTCAGCAACATCGTTGCCACCCAGTTTGAGTTCCATAAAAAATACGCCGGAATAGTTCCTGAGATCGCCGCCCGGAGACATCACGAGACGATCAACTATGTTATAGAAGAATCTTTAAAAAAAGCCGGACTTAGTTTCGGTGATATCGATGCGGTTGCCGTGGCTTATTACCCGGGCCTCATCGGCTCATTACTTATCGGCTTGATCGCAGCGAAAACACTATCCTTTACACTCGGGCTTCCGCTTATCGGGATCAATCACATTGAAGCCCATCTCTACTCGATACATTTTAATAACAAGGTCGATTATCCGATCATAGGGCTTATTATTTCAGGGGGCCATACGCTTCTGGTAGTTTCAGAGAATGCCGGACAGTATAATATAAAAGGAAGCACACTTGATGACGCGATTGGTGAAGCTTTTGACAAGGTTTCCAAACATCTCGGCCTCGGTTATCCCGGGGGGCCGGAGGTGGAGAAAGCTGCCAAATATGGAGATGAAGAGAGTTTCGATTTTCCCCGGGTTATTTTAAACGGTGGGCCCGACAGGTACAACTTCAGCTACAGCGGGCTGAAAAACGCTGTGATCAATCAGAGAAAACGGTTTTTAAAAAATGGGCCGCTGAACTCGACCGCAAATATCTCGGCATCCTTCCAGGCTGCCGCTACTGATGTTTTGCTCACGAAAGCTCTCTGGGCGTGCAAAGATTTTGATATAGACAGGGTGGCTCTGGCCGGCGGGGTATCGAATAACAGTCGTGTTAGAAATATATTCAAAAATGAAAAAAAACTGACAACCTATTTACCCGAAAAAGCGCTGACTCAGGACAACGCTGCAATGATCGCCGGACTCGCATATATAAAATATAATAAAGGTGAGATAATGGACCTGATGCTGGAGCCAAGCTCAAGACTTGGTAATATCGTCAAAGGAAAAAGGAAAAAACATGCAAATTGAAGAAAGAGACATACGGATCGATAAACTCAAAACCATAAGAGATGGGGGGGTGGTTCCTTATAAAGACCGCTACGAAAAAACCCATAGCCTGCTCGGGGCGAAAGGGCTCCCCCTGGACACAAAGGGTGTACGGATCGCGGGAAGGATCCTGACCGTCAGGTCTTTCGGTAGATTGATATTCGCCACGTTGAAAGATTTTTCAGGAAAAATGCAGATCGCCCTCCAGGAAAAAGCCGTTGGGAAGGACAATTTTTCTTTTTTTAAAAAAAACATGGATATAGGAGATTTTATAGGCGCTGAAGGGTCCATATTCAAAACAAAAACAGGGGAGATCACTCTGAATGTGAGTAATTATGACCTTCTTTCTAAAACCTTGAGGCCTCTCCCCGAAAAATGGCACGGCCTTACCGAGCGGGAACTGCTTTACAGGCAGAGATATCTCGATCTCGTAATGAATGACGGTACTCTTGAAAGATTTCTAAAACGCACGCGGATAATAAAATCCATAAGAAATTTTCTCGATTCGTCCGGGTTTGTCGAGGTAGAAACACCGGTGCTTCAGACAAAACCTTCCGGGGCAATTGCCACACCTTTTGTCACCCATCATAACGCGCTGGACCTTGACCTTTACTTGAGAATAGCACCTGAAACATACCTGAAACGATGCATGGCCGGCGGTTTCGAAAAGGTTTATGAGTTTGCCAGGAGTTTCCGAAACGAGGGACTTGACCCCTCACATCTGCAGGATTTCACCCTCCTGGAATACTATGCCGCATACTGGAATTATGAGGACAACATGCGGTTCACCGAAGATCTTGTCAAACATGTCCTTGTGGAGGTTGACGGTTCACTTGAATTAGTTTTTGGTGATAAACACATAAACTTTGACCATGAATGGAGAAGGGTCCCCATGAGCACCCTTATCAAAGAGGCAACGGGTATTGATATCGGTAAATTTTCCAGTGCCCGGGAGCTGAAAAAAGCAATTGAAAACCGCGATATCGAAATCCATGGGATCGAAACTATGGGTTTTGGCACATTGACCGACAACCTGTTTAAAAAAGTATCAAGGCCCACGATCGAAGGCCCCTTATTCGTCATACATCACCCGATAGAGCTTTCCCCCCTTGCCCGGAGAAACGACAATAACCCCGCGGTTACCGACCGCTTTCAGCTGGTCGTCAATGGATGGGAAATAGTAAACGCCTACAGCGAGCTGATAGACCCGATTGACCAGAGGGAGAGGCTCAAGGAGCAGGCCGAACTTCACAGCAGCGGAGACAGCGAAGCGATGGTGATGGACGAGGATTTTCTGACAGCTATGGAGCACGGAATGCCTCCGATATCCGGGTGGGGGATGGGCGTAGACCGTTTTGTGTGCCTTCTTACAAACCAGGAAAACCTGAGAGACGTTATTTTGTTCCCGCTCATAAAACCGCTCATAAAACCGGTATCAGGACCGGTTGAAGACTCAGAACAGGATAAAGATGATAACCTGAAAACGACGCAGGGTGCAGTTTAGTTTGTCAACCCGGCGATAGCAGCACCTATTAACGGCGCGTTTTCAACACTGACGAATTCAAACCGGCGCCCGCAGGATTCCACCAGATACTTTTTCATATAATATTCGACCTTTTGCCTGAGAGTCTTTAAACCGTAAAACGTGGAGCCGTCTGCCGTAATACACACGGGATAGCATGGGTTTTTTCCCTTGCCCGATTTTGTAACAACCGACGATAAATTGATCGCGGTTAATTTCGCTGCCCTTTCGATCAATCTGTCGACCAGGTGATACAGGACCTCCCGGTCGCCCTCACTTTCACGTCCGACAGCGGCTGCCAACGGATTTTCCCCGCCGGCAGGATACAGCATAAAGTCATTGACAGCTTTTGTCGTGAGATCTGAAATGGCCTGTAATTTTTCGCTTACAGCCCCGGAAAAGAGTCCATTCCGGGCCGCTGTTTTAACGGTACTGAGACAGAGCATTCCGAAATATGCACCCGAGATCATCTTTTCAAAGGTATACTCCCCGGGGTTGACCGTTGAACCGTCCATCTCTATGTCAACCGTACCTCTGGGCTGTCTGTTAAACCCGCCGGATTCGACATTAATTATCTGGTATTTATCGGCATCCAGGTCTTTTTTCTTTTTTATATTTATATTTTTTTCAATGTAGCAGCAGTTTGTGCCTGTTCCCAATATAAAACCTACATAACTGTCAAAAACCCTGTCTTTAAAAGCGGAGCGGCCGGCAAGAAGCGTGGCCACAGTGTCATTGACCAGTACAATATGTTTTTTATCTTTACAGCCGTCCGCCTTTATCGCGGAAAGCAGGTTTGAGCCTATACGCGCACCGATCACCTCATTTGCCTTGATCTCTTTTGAAAACTGGACCAATATACCGTCTTTATCCGGTAGAATATCAACAGGATATGAAAAACAGAACCCGATCCTGTTACTGACATCGAGGTGGTCCGACATGTAACTCGCAATTATTTTAAAAAATTCCTCCTTCGAGACATGCTGATCAACACCGGGCATTTTTAACAGCCGGAATCTTTCAATAACAGGCCTGCCCTCCGGGTCGAAATAAACAGACGCAACCCTGAAGTTGGTGCCGCCGGCGTCCAGCACAACAACCGGTTCTTCAACAGGTATGTCCCGTTCAACTTCTATATATGTCGGGATCATTTTCAAACTGCTCTCAAACCCGTTTAACCCCCTCTCCATCTCTTCAAGAAAAATATTGGAGCACGATTCAAAGCCTATTTCTTCATATTCCATACTACAGTTTTTTAAAAATTCAACAGCTTTCTTCATTGCATAATTCATGTCCTTTTCCACCTCGGTTTAACTGATTAGTTCGCTGTGTTAAATACATTTACAAATTGAACCTTTATTAGTAAATTTACTCTGCCTGCTGTGTTTGTGATACCGGCATACCTATTTTTGAGCCAATAATACCAAGAATGGGATGTCAATATTTACCCGTGAAATGCGCCCGCCCTAGAGGTTTAAGAGTACATGAAACGGGTGTGAGACGGCCCACCTGTTAATTCAGGTTCAAAATGGCCCCGGTACACGGCACAAGCGGGCTTTTATTTCATGCTGTTGCCGGCCTCCGGGTTAACTGACGCCGACAGACCGGGAAATCATCTTTTTTCACCCCAATTTTCATAAAACACGATCTTATCCAGATCATGTCTTTTTTTCCGCGGCCGGCCTTTGTCTGCCGGATAGCCTATGGGCAGCAGTTCCACGACCCTGATCTCTTCAGGGATGTTGAGGATCTTTTTCACTTCAGCTTCATAAAAAGCTCCGATCCAGCAGGTGCCGAGCCCCAGCTCTACAGCCCTGAGTGTCATGTGATCTATAGCAATAGCCAGGTCTATCGGGTATGTCAGCTGGCCGCACTTCATTTCATGGAAATCAGTTTCCGCGCAGCAGGCTATCACACACGGAGCCCTGCTGACAAACATCTGTCCGGCGGCAGCTTCGGCAAGCTGGACCATTTTATTTTTATCTGTCACAACGACAAACCGCCATTCCTGCCGGTTGCCGGCGGAAGGGGCCAGCCGCGCAGCCTCCAGTACCTGCTTTATTTTTTCAGCCTCAACGGCCCGGTCAGCATAACTCCTGACGCTGCACCTGGCTTTTATCGCATCTTCAACAGTCATAGTTTACCTCCATGATCTATGTTTATTTTATGTTTATTTGTGTAAGTATATCATGATAAGCTTTTTATAGAAACTATATTTATGGTTTCCACACCTCAGTAAGATGGTTGTTTACATTGGCTTATTAAAACACTTACCGGAGGGTGAGGTGAGTGCTTGATCATGCTTCTTGAGAAAAATTTGCATCGAATTTATTTTTATCTTATACTTAAATAAACAATTTATTTACCAAGGAGAAAACCATGAAACAAACAGCCGTATTATTGTTTGTTGCACTGCTCCTGTTTGGTTGTACGAGCGTACCAAAAAAGGGTGACGGAGAGAGTGCTGAGGCTGTTTCAAAAGCAGAAATAGAAATAGTAGAAGAAAAGGGGCAGGTAATACAGGAAGAGGCTATCCCGGAAAAGCTGGCGCTCCTGACCAGGGAATACTCCTATTATGGCGACGGTCTGCTGGATACATACATCGTGTTTACGTACAGTGAAGATACCGCAGAACTGCTGAAAGAAGAGTTCTATAATAACCTCAATGAACTTACCCAGACCGTCTCTTATGAGTATAATAACGGCTCTGTTTTTCAGAAAGTGACTCATGATCCGAAAGGAAAAAGAAACTTTTATCGCGTATACAGCTACAATGACAGGAGCCTTCTGGAATCTGAATCACGATTTGACGGCGAGGACAATCTTCAAACAGTTTCGGAATATGAGTATGATGATTCCGGAAACAGGATGAAGTGGAGCCTCTATGACGGTTCAGGAGCAATGCTCGCCTTTAATACATATTTATATGAAGGTAAAAAAAATATCAGAATAGATTTTTTCAATCCCTCCGGCATGCTGGAAAAATACAGTGTCATAGAATATGATGCGGATTCCAATAAGGTTAAGGAAAGTTTATACCTTTCCAGCAACAAACTTGAAAATTTTACGCTGTACACCTATGAGGATAATATGCTGATCCTGGAAAGCAGCTTTAAAGGGACTGAAAAACATATCCGCTCGGCATCTTATGAGCACGACCAGGATGGCAGCATTGTGAGGATTAAATATTTGAATAAACAGAAAAAAATAATTGAAATTAAAGAAAGAGAGTACATGTATATAAAAATATAAAATATGTTGGAGAACCGAAATGAAAAGAATGAACTATCGAACATTAATTCTTACAGCACTGTCTATCATACTATTAGTCCCGGGGGCTGTTTTCCCGAATGAAATGACAGAGGTATGGGGAACGATTTATCGAAACGCCCCGAACCTTCAACAGAAATACGCTGTAATGCTCAATATTATTGAGCTTGATAATAGAGATATGGTCCCGCTTTTAATCGAGGCTCTTGACGAACTTAACAACCAGAGAATTGAATATAATAAGCAGGAAGCTGTAATACAGGATGATTTAAAGTTCCTGATTATTAGTGAGGTTGGTAATTTGAAGGCAGGTGAAGCCGGCCCTTATATATACAGAGCCATGAAAGAGACGGACGACCCTTTTCTGAAATCTGAATCGATAAGCGCTCTTGGAAAAATAGGGGCGAAAACATATGCCCATGAGATTTCGCTGATATTAAAAAACCTGACTCTGAGCCGGGGTAATGACTTAAGAGGTGCTGAAGCTATAGCCTTCGGCTGTATTGTTGCCCTTGAAAGGCTGAAGGAACCGGTGGGTTATATTCAAGTATTTTATGCCATGGATGCCGGATTTTCGAGGAGGATAAATGAACTTGGAAAAAGAGCTCTTCAAAATATACTGGAAGATCCTTCAGAAATACTGAATGATATACTGATAAATGAAACAGAATTAAAAATAAAATTAAATGCCCTGAAAGCAGTTGATTATTCCAAGGCCCCGGCTGAGAGGAAGAATGTTGTTGCCCATACGGCATTAGACCAGGGGCTTAGTATACAGCCGATGGATATAAAAGGGAAATCCTATCTCAGGGAATTACGGATGCTGGCATTGGAGATGTTTATTAAAAATAAGGGTGACAACGGAGAAAGTGTCAAATTAATTGAAAAGCTCTTTTACAT
This sequence comes from Spirochaetota bacterium, assembly GCA_011049595.1. Lineage (GTDB taxonomy): Bacteria > Spirochaetota > B62-G9 > B62-G9 > DRHN01 > DRHN01. The sequence goes on from DRHN01000299.1 coordinate 17,432, forward strand.
AAATACTGACACTACTGAAAAGATATCCTCGCTTGAAGTTTTAAGGATAATGTCGAATGATGAGGCCGCTAACGCATTGAACCGCTATCTTGCCCATCAAAACCGCAGGCAGGAGTCCGGTGTTTCAACCCGGAGCAATAGAATAGTAATAGCTACTATAAGAGCAATCGGTTC